>NZ_JBLBVK010000035.1:0-42500 GCF_047314965.1 Silicimonas lutimaris
TCGTTCGAGTCCGCCCCGGGATCGCCCCTCTCGATGTAGCCGTAGAGAATGTTGTTCGTCGTATCGAGGTCGTAGACAACCGCCTCGCCCCCCGAGAACAGGTCCGGAAGATCCCCAAGACCCGACGACGTCAGCGAGAAGGCCGCGCCTCCTCCAAGATTTTCGTCCGTCCCAACGCTGACGAGGCCCGCCAGTGACCCGCTCGCTGTATTGGTGGTGATGCCAAGGTTACCCTCAACGTCCCCATCCTTCGGATCCGGACCGACATCGTCGGTGCCCGGATCGTCCGTAGCATCCGGATTGAAGTGCTCGTCTTCAACAACGCCACTCGAATAACCCGCGACAGTTATCGGAACGTCGTCTAGAACCCGGAAATCCGCCAGATCGCCAAGATCAAGCACCGGGTCGCCGTCAGAATCGACGACATGCAGCGCACTGGTGAAATCGAACGCGATGTCCGCTTCCAGGTTGTCCCCGAACTGCGCGCCATCGTGGTCAATCTGCCGGAGAACCGTAAACGTCAGAAGGCCCGCCGGTGTGACCTCAAAGGTCACCGCGTTATCCAATGACCTCGTCGTCAGAGGATCTGCATCGTCGTCCGCGTAATCGCCATAGGCGCCATCGGTGATCCCGAATTCTTCAAAGCCGGAAAAGTCGAGGTTTGCATGATCGACGGACTCGATGCGCAGGGTGTCGCCATCCAGCTCGGCTGTCAGAAATCCTGATGCATTGATCGCCGTGACCAGTTGCTCAACGGTCTCGCCATCAGTGGGGACATTGAAGGAGAAAGCTTCGCTATCATCGTCAAGTTCGTCGATTGTGAATGACGTCGAAACCAATGACGCTCCTGGATCTATGTCCGTCGATGGTGTCTTTGTCCCCTCAATAGACACCACTGTTCCGTAGATCACGTAGCCGGTGATCGTCGGCGTGGGCGAACCGCCATCATCATTGACCACACGGTGGTAGTCGATCAGCGCGTCCCGTGAGTAGCGCACCGGCAGTGTCGCGCCCGTAAGGTCAAGGCTGAAAACCGCGTCCGCATCGGTTCCCGACACCACCTGAAGGATCGTCGGGGCATCTACCGATACGCCATTGGTAATGTTGTCGAAATCGTTGTCAGCGACTACATCGGTATCGACGTCGGCCAAGTCGACCTGCACGGACGTCGTCTCGTCCTCATTGCCCGCACCGCCAAGCAAGGAGTCTTCTTCCTCGACATATTTGGGTGCTGACTCCGCTTCGAACGGATAGTCGTCTTCGAAGCCGAAAATGTCCCCGATGGCGACAGACTGCGTCGAGACCTGGGTGATCATGAAGTTGCCAACGTCGAACTCGGCGCTGTCGTCACCGGAATTGTCGCCGTCGTTCTCGATCAGGAGACGGACATGGTAGTCGTCGGTTGTGTACTTGACCGTATCCCCTGCCAGGATGCCGCCCATTTGGACGCCCATTCCGTCTTCGTTGAACGCAACCGTGATGGTGGATGAACCATCGCTTCCGAGAACCGTCATTGGGTCACCGAAATCAAGCAGGTCGGAGCCTGCGTCATCCGCGCCGACGTAGGCAGCATATTCCGCATAGGAAACTGTAAACGTCACATCGGGCGCGTTTTTGCCCTTTGCGCGCGCACCGACGACCGTGATGGACTCGAAGCCGACCATTATTCCGGCGACGCTGTCCATATTGCCGAGCTGAGTTTCGAGGTCTTCCTCGAAAGTCGACCCGCCAAGCAGGCCGGTAGTCGACCCATCGATCGTATCTGAACCACTGATGTTTTCAGAGAGGGCTGTGAGGTACAGGACCGCCGACTTCCCGCTTTGTAGCTGAACGACGTCGAATTGCGCGCTGGTGGCGCCAAGTGTGTCTTCGAAATCAATCTTGTGCTCATCATCCGCTTCGTTCTGATCGAGTTCCGGCACGGTATAATCGGCGCGGGCGCCAGTCACGAAAGTCAGGACCAGGGTATCCCCGAGACCATCGCCGTCTGTGTCCGCCGTCAACATCTGGTTGTTGGTACCGAACACCTGGTCCTGACCCTTGGCCTTAGACGAGTTGACAGTGTCGCCGGACGTAAGATTTTCACCGCTGTCCACGTCAGCCGGGTCGCGGCCGGTAGCGACGATGGCATAATCATGACGAAGGACGCCGTCACCGTCTTCATCGGTCGCGACCGACCCTGTGGAGGCGAACATGATGAACATGTTCTGACCGGAGGGCGCGTTCGTGGCGTCGAAGGACAATTCATTTGTGATGGTCAGCGAGATGGCTTCATCCAGAATGGTGACCAGATTGTCCGGACCATCGGGCCCAACAAGATTCTCTGAATTGGCGTTATCGATGGAGACACCGTCGAATTGGACCGTCCAGAATCGGCCTTCGAGCGTGTCCGGATCGCTGTCAGTTGCACCAGGTGTCAGGACCTGCTCGAAATAGATCGCGATCGCAGGGCTGGTGGGGTCGATGGGGTCGCCATCTGCGTCGACTTCAAAGCCAATGAGAATGTAGTCATCCACTCCATCATTGGTTGGGTCTGGCACCAACCACAGATGAATCGGGTTACGGTCCTCATCGGTATTTCCGGACGTCCAGAGGCCACTCGGAACGCCGTCGGCATCCACTCCGAGAACGGGAAACGGCAAACCGCCGGTGCCTGTGGTCAGCGCGATGTAGTCGAGATCGTCTCCGGTCAACGAGAAGACCTTGGTCAGTTCGAATGAATCGGCGGCCACGTTCAGAAGGGCAGGCAGACCGAAGGCCTCTGTATCGCCTGAGATACTCAGGTTGCCAGTGGTGTAGAGGACGATCTGGTTATCGGCATTCAACTCAGCATTGATGCCAGAAAGGCTTCCGAACTGCGCAATGAGGTCAGCGTATGGATCCAGGGCGGATGCATCATAAGTTACAGCAACGTTATTGATCAATACTGTGTCGCCGTCGCTGAGGTTTGTGAGATCGACAGTTCCGGTGACAGTGCCGTAATTCGACAGGGCCGCCTCGTGGATTTCGTCGTCGAGATCTGCAACGTTGACGCTCAGATAAGCGGCCATCCAATTGGCGAACACAGGAGGAAGTTCGTTGACCGAGATGTCATTGTCGTTGTCGTCTTCCAGCGTTACGCCGGATTGCGTTACGGTATCTCCCCCGTTTTGCTGCCCCAAGCTTTCATCGAGAACTATGCCGCCAAAAATGTCGCTGTCAGAAAGGTCCGTCATTGTTCATTTCCCCCATAAGAATTTGCCTAGCGCGCCAGCCTCGAGAACCTCGCTTGCGCATCCTGCTTGACGATCCGATTTAAGTTTGCCTATCCGGACGCACGCAGGTAGTTGATACGGGTCAAGCGACGATTCCGTGTTCCGATGTTGCTGGTGTTCGACGTGTCTCGATCGGAGGCGAAAGGCGGCCTTCCGCAGCCCGCTGAGCGCGAGATCGACCGACCCCACCGTTGTCTTTCTGGAATTTGAACCTGAGATGCGTCTCCCGACGCTCGGGCAATCAATGCTGCTTGTGGCGTGTTCCGATTATTGCACTCGCCGATCGCGCGATCATGACCGCGCGAGCCTGACCCAGCTACAGATACCCAATCTTTTGACGATCCGTGCCTAAAACCGTCCTTGTACATCCCCACGAGCCCCCAGCCCAATCAGGATGCTCGATACCGCTTCGCCTGTCGTCACATCACAAGCAGCGAACTGATACTGGATAGGAACTCACACAAGCTGCCAGGGCTTCTGCACTCACTTTGACAATTCGGTTCTATCCGAAAGTATATTTTCAGCTTGCGCCACAAAGCATTCGAAAATCAATAGAAAACTTGGAATATTTGTATCATTCCGAATATTTAACAATACATAACAGTTTACTATTTCTGTTTCCGAAATAGAAACAAAAACGACTTGGGAGCCGTTTCCAAGGCTCCGATTTGTGACAGGAGCAAGGCTTTCTCTCTACCATTGGGCGAGTGGCGATTTCAGCCTTCCGAGCGACGTAAAGAGCCAGGGCGAGCGTGTCACGCTCGGCAAAACCCGCCCAATGCCGAAATGGGCAACAAAGCGCCCATGCCACGCTATGGCCATGATTCTGCCTTGCGGAGGGCTAGTTTCGGGAAAAAAACAGCCGGAAACCCTATGCACGAGAGGCGCGTTCATGCCGAAGAATATCGACAAGGGTAACGGTGGAACGGGTCCTGGTAGAGAGCAAAACCTGATTTTCGAAGCTGACGGTGTCGCGGGCACATATGCCGGCGGCCGGGGCGACGACACCTATTTCATCGATCACGCGGATGACCAGGTTTTCGAGAAGAACAATGCTGGCATCGACAGCGTATTCGCGAGCGTGGATTGGACGCTGAGCGACAACCTCGAGGCCCTGACCTTCCTGGGCGAGGGTGACTTCAGTGGTTCCGGGAACGCGGAAGACAACACTATCACCGGTGCCGCCGGGAATGACACGCTCCTAGGACAGGCTGGACAGGACAGTATTGTCGGCGGCGAGGGCGATGACATTCTCGATGGCGGAGAGGGGTCGGACATCCTCGAAGGTGGCCTTGGCTCCGACACGGCTCGGTATCTCGGGTCGGAACATGACTACACGCTTGCGATTGACGGCGATGTGGTGACCGTCACCTCGCTGATCACGGGTGACCGGGACATCCTTACGGAGATCGAGTGGCTTCTTTTTGATGATGCGCGGATTTCGACAGCAAGCCTGACATCTGACCCCGTCCCAAGCTTCGCGACAGCTGCCGACAGTGGCCCGGTCCCTGAGGACGGAACGATCGTGATCGACGTTCTCGGCAATGACGCCGGAGAGGGCCTCACGATTGTCGGTGTCACGCAGGGTGCCCTGGGGGCCGTCACGATCAATACCGACGGAACCCTTTCCTACGCACCAAATCCGGATGTCACCGGCGAGGACAGCTTCACCTACACGGTCATGGATGCGAGCGGCGCAGAGCTGACGGAAAGCGTCTCGATTGACATCCTGCCGGTGAACGACGCTCCGATCGCTGTGGATGACAGCTTTTCGATTTACCTGGGCGCAGATTATTTAGGTTCGTTCAACACCCTGTCCAATGACGCGGACCCCGATGGTGATGCCCTGTCCGTTGTGGCGGGCGGCGCATCGGCAGACGCCCTCGTATCAGGAGATGGCAGCGGTGCATCATTGGTCTTTAAGACCGCGGCCGGGGGCTCGGTGACACTCAATGCAGATGGCACCTTCAGCTACACGGCCGGTGAAACGGAGACCACGGAAGACAGCTTCATCTACGCGGTGTCCGACGGCAGCGACGCGCTGTCGACCGCGGAAGTCACCCTGAGCCTCACCACGTCGGCGCCGGAAGCACCAGCGCCGACCCCGGAGCCCACGCCCTATTACGTGGATGGGTTGATCTATGGCGATCCCTATCGGCTCAATGCCGGGAACGACCTCGGGACGGCCGTCCAGGTCACTTATACATTCCTGTCAGGTGTGCCCAGCTATTATGACGAAAACTCCGCACAAGCTCAGACCTTCGCGGCTTTCGACGATGCACAGCAGGAGACTGTCAGAGCAATACTGTCCGAGCTGTCCTCCTTTGCGAATGTTGAATTCGTTGAAGTGGTTGATGGGCCGGCTACGATCACGTTCGGCTTAGCTGATCTCGGCGGCGCAAAAGGGCTTGCGTTCAAGCCCTTGGGAACCGAAACGGGAACGTATTCCTCGGATATCTGGCTAGATTTGGCGCATGTGGCCACCGGCATGGACCCGGGAGATTATGCTTACTGGACGCTAACTCATGAAATTGGTCACGCCATAGGCCTGGATCATTCTGCACTCCCAAACGACGAAAACAACCTGCAGTATTCGGTTATGTCTGGCAGTGCACATCCCGAATTCGGACTTCCAGATTCCTATCAACTCTATGACGTTGCGGCACTGCAGTACCTCTACGGCGCGAACACCTCGGACACGGCCGGCGATGACGTCTATGCGTTTGATGCCCTTTCGGACGGCACGGCCGTCATCTGGGATGCCGGCGGCCGCGATACGATCGACATGTCCGGAGCCACCTACGGTGTGGAGATCGATTTGAATGAAGGTGTATTCAGCGATATCACGGCCCTTGGCAGCAACAATGTCGCGATTGCCTTTGGTACCACGATCGAGAATGCGATCGGCGGCGGCCATGACGATGTGATCCGCGGCAACGAGGTCGACAACTGGATCGACGGCGGTGCGGGCAACGATGTGCTCGCGGGCGGTGCCGGCTTCGACACCTACGGGTTCAGCAGCGGCTGGGGACAGGATACGATCGAGGATTATACTGTCGGCGAAGACCGCCTCGACTTCTCGAACACCGGCCTGACGCTCGAGAACCTCCTGATCACGGCCGTCGATGGCAATACCATCCTCAGCGATGGCGAGAACAGCGTGACGCTGACCGGGGTCGATGGCACCGAGACGAAGCTCGACGAGAGCTTCCTCCTCTTCTGATCGGCCATTATCACCGAAATACGCGAGGCCCTGGACGCATGTCGCGCCCGGGGCCTTGTCTTTCGACGAGGCGCAATCGTCTCCAACCAAGACGCGACAGACGGCCAACCTCCCGGCCCGGGACCAGGAATTGATCAGCGTCAAGGCACCGAAGCCGCGTCCACGGTCAGATGCCTCATGACCGAGATCGAGGAACGCGGCGTTGAGGTCGCTGCAGACGGCGAGCAGATATCCTTGCCCGGAACCTTGCTTCTACCGCCGCGCGCAAAAGCCTTGATCGTCTTTGCCCATGGCAGCGGCAGCAGTCGGCTCAGCCCGCGCAACCGCGCGGTCGCCGAGGCTCTCGCTGAACAAGGGTTCGCGACGCTCCTTTTCGATCTTCTGACCGAGGCAGAGGCGCGCGACCGGGCCAATGTCTTCGATATCCCGCTCCTCGCCGAGCGCGTGGGCGCGGCCATTCGCTGGGTCCGCGCGAGTCCCAACCTCGGTGCCCTCGCTCTCGGGCTCTTCGGCGCGAGCACCGGCGCAGCGGCGGCGCTCGTGGCCGCGGCCAAGGCCCCCGGCGAGGTCGGCGCCGTGGTCTCCCGCGGCGGGCGTCCCGACATGGCCGAAGGCGCCCTCCTCTCGGTCGAGGCCCCGACCTTGCTGATCGTGGGCGGTGCGGACCACGGGGTAATCGAGCTGAACGAGGCCGCCCACGCCGCGCTCCGCTGCCCGGCAAAGCTCGAGATCATCCCCGGCGCCACGCATCTCTTCGAGGAGCCGGGCGCGCTTGCGGCGGTGGTCGATCTCGCGGCGCGATGGTTTGACCTCACGCTGACCGCGGGCCCGGCCCGATGGAACGACGGGGAGTAAGACCCCCGAACGGGCGCCAGCCCGAGTCATCTCGAGGGCGAAGATTTCGGCCCCGTTGAGACCCCTTTTTAAAGAGGTCCGCAAAATTCCCGACTCGAAGGCCCGATAACGTGCGACCTCGTCTTCAAACGACAGCGCGATCGGAGTAGCGGAACCCTGTCTCGCAACCTCGACACCGCGACTCTGCTCGCGCTCAGAACGGCTTTCCTGCCGAGCGAAAAGGGTCTTCCGAAGTCCCCTTTCGACCGAGGTCTGCCGTGTTATGCGACGAACTGGCTGTCGAAGAGGAAATCATCCGCCGTAAGGGTCAGTTCTGCGTAGTTCGCAAAGGTCAGGCTGTCGCCGCTTGCGAATTGCAGGATCTGGTCGGAGCCTGAGATGCTGAAGGACAGGTCGGTGAACGTGGTCTCTGAGAAACCGCTCAGCGAGACGAGATCGAATTCCTCCTGGTTGAAGTCGAGGATCACGTCGTCGCCGTGGCCGAACTCGAAGTAGAAGATGTCCGCATCGGCTCCGCCTGCAAGGGTATCGTTCCCGAAATGGCCGTATAGTTCGTCCAGTCCGGCCCCGCCGCTGATGTCGTCGTCACCACGCATCCCGGCGAGCCGGTTGGCGCTGTCGTCGCCCAGAAGCGTGTCGTTGCCGTCCCCTGTGACCGCATGTTCGATCTGGGTGCCGGCATCGAAGGAGGCGATGGTCACTTCTCCGGCAGTCACGCCGGCTGCGAGATCGACCGCGATATCCGATGTCATCGCCGCGAGGTTCAGCCAGTCGATGCCGCCGGTGTCTGACAGGGTGACGCGATCGGCGTCGCCGTCGAGACCCATGCTCAGCATTTCGTCGGTATAGGTGTAGATGTCATTGTCGAGGCCGGTGTCCGAGCCGTGGAACTCCATGCCCAGCTCGACAAGAGTGTTGCCGTCGTACTCCCTCCGGTAGTTGTCGACGTCGAAGGTGACGTCCTTTTCCATGAGCGTCACGGTCCAGGTGCCGTTGGGGTCCTCGCCGCGGAAGGCGTTGGCCCCGAAGGTCCAGGTGACGTTGACGGTCAAAAGCTGGAAGCCGATGAAGTCATAGGCCGGCGTGTAGTCGTTGATCGGCACGTCGAGCAGCGTCACGGTCGTCCCGTCGGGCGAGGTGATCTGGAGCATCACCTCCTGCATCAGCGTCGTGCTGAGGTTCATGTAGATGTCGACATATTCCAGGTCCATCGGCGCGCCGGAATAGTCGAAAGTCCATTCAGCAATGTCGCCGTTGCCCGAGACCGTGAGGTTGGGGGTCATGACCCCGGTGCCATAGCTAACCTCGTTCGCCGAGGTTTGCGGCACGTCGAAGAAGCCCCAGACCTCCGCCATGCGCACGGCGGCCAGCGCGTTCACGGCACCGTAGCCATAGTCTTCCGAGAAGTGCATGCCGCCGCCGTTCCACGTGTCGGTACCGTTCCAGGTGCCCGGGAAATACTCGATCTGATCGAGCCCTGTCGTTTCGCGTATGCCGTCGGAATCCAGGTCGACGGGGACGATCTCGGCATCAGTTCTCTGGACCTCGATCTCGCTGCCGGTCCAGGTTGCCGATTGCGCGAGGATGGTCTGCACGTCGCGCCAGCCCAGCAATTCGTTTGCGTCCAGCATCAGGGCCACGACGCCCGCCACGGTCGGCGTTGCCGCCGAGGTGCCGCCGAAGCCGCTGGTGTCGTTGGCGCTGCTCCAGTCCTCGGGGCCATAGCCGAAGCTGCCCAGGCGGTCCGTGGTCGGAATGCGCAGATCGCTCTCGGCCGTCATGTCGCCATTGGCATCGACGATGGTGTTGCCGCTGGATGGCGCCGAGACCAGGATGTTCGCGCCGCGGCTGGAGTACCAAGAGACGTCGCCATCGGAATCGTAGGCGCCAACGGTGATCGAGAAGCGGGTCGTATCGGTGAAGTCGCCCTGTGAACTGTCCGCCCAGTTGCCCGCGGCCTTCAGGATGATCGTCCCCAGCCCGCCCCGACCGGTCGTTGTCGCGTCTTCGGCGGCCGCGACATAGGCCAGGATGGGGGCCGCGGTGTCGTTCAGATAGGTCGGTGCGCCGCCCCAGCTGTGGTTGACGACATCGAAATTGCCCATCTGCGCGATGGCATATTCGAAGACGGTTGTATCGGTGGTGTTGATGTTCGCCGGGCCCGAAAAGATGTTCACGCCGACCAGCGTGGCGTCATAGGCGATGCCTACCGTGCCCTCGCCGTTACGTTCGCCCGCGATGATGCCGGCCACGGCGGTCCCGTGGTTCGCCTCGTTCTCGTTTGTCGGCATCGGGTCGAGTTCTGTGCCCCGATACCTAAGATGCAGCGAGGCGTCGTAATTGTCGTCGAGATCGACATGGGTGTATTCGATCCCGTCGTCATAGACCGCAACCGTGACGCCGACGCCGGTATAATCCACCCAGACATCCTCGATGCCGCCCAGCATTTGCAGGTTCCACTGTTCGGCGTAAAGCGGATCGATCTCGGGTGCGGGAGGTTCCTCAACCAAGATAGTGAAAATGGAGGGGCCGGTGGGCTCCCCCGCAACATTGCCCGCTTCGTCGAAGGTCTGGAGCGTGATCTCGTGGGTTCCGGCAGCAAGGCCTGAAAGGTTTGCCGACCAGTCACCCGCATCGTCCGCATAGGTGTGCGTCGCAAGGACGCCATTTACATAAACATCCACGCGTGCATTGCGCTCGGCCGTGCCCACCAAAAGCGGACTTGAATCGGTAGTTGTCGATCCGCTGCCGATAGGCAGGGCGTCCGAAGACCCGCCATCATCGACCCTGACTTCGGTCAGAACAGCGGCACTGACCGCAGTGTCGATTGTGATGCTGAGATCGCTCGTCCAGGCTGTATTGCCCGCGGCGTCAGTGACGAGTGCCCGATAGGTATAGGTCCCATCCGTCAAGGCTCCAGGAGCGAATGTCCAGCTACCATCTCCAGCGACCGTGGCGATCACGCCAGCGTCAAGGTTCGCCTCGCCGCCGATGACGGGGTAGACCATCACGGTCGACCCCGCCTCCGCCATGCCTGTCAGAACCGGTGTGGTGTCCGAGGTGATGCCGTCGCCGTCGATGCCGGTATCATCGGAGATACCGTCGATCGTTGCGATCGAAACCGAACTGTCTATGGTTATCTGGAAATCCGCCGATGTCGCGGTATTCCCCGCGACGTCAGTGACGACAACATACAAGGTATGGGTCCCATCGCCGAGCCCCAGGATTTCAATCGCCCAGGTTCCGTCCGACGCAATAGTCTCTCCGAGGAGCGTTCCGCCGGCATCGTAGAGTTGGACAGTTGCGCCGGGCTCGGTGGTGCCAGTGACCGTCGGTGTCGTGTCGGTGACGACACCGTCGGCGTCCGGGGTTACATCGTCGGACAGCACGGCATCAATGGACGCGTTTGGAGCCACGATATCGAATGTCAGGCTGGTCGTGGCGGTAACGCTTTCGTTGCCGGCCGCATCATAGAGGCGTGCACTGACGAGGTTTTCCCCCTCGGACAGGCCGGTATCCGTCGTGGTCAGTACGACATAGCCCTGGTCGATGTCGGCTTGGGTAATCGTGGCCGAGACATTCATGACGCCGTCAATCAGGAGTTCGATCTGATCCCCGGTCTCCACGCTGGCATCAAGATCGATCCGGAAACTGGCAATATCGATATTTGTGACGCCGTCACCCTCGATACCTGAATCCGAGGACGCGAGCAGAAGCGGAACCGAGGCGGTCGGGGCGGTCGTATCTTCGCCTTCTATCAGAAGATTATAGGGCTCGGTCGACACCGTTTTGGGCCGATTGTTTTTCGGGTTTATCTCCGTGTAAGAGGCCGAGACCGTGAAGTTGCCTATTTCGTCGGAAAAGTCATCCGCGGGTGCCGCGGGGTCGATGTTGATCAAGTTGATGAATTCGATGGACCAGCTGCCGTCGCTCTCGACATTTGCTGTGCCTTCCCAGGTGGTCCCGTCAGCATCGGTAACGCGGACCGTGATCGTGCTAACGGAGGGATCACAGGTTCCGATCAGCGCAGTCTCATCAGCGCTGAGACCCTGTACGACGAAGGCAATGTCACCACCGCCGCCACCGCCGCCATTTTTTCCGCCACCGGTGTCATTGGGCTTCGGCATGTCATGACCTCCTGTCCCTCACGGAAGTGAGTATCCGTGCAAAGAAATTTTCTGAGTTTCCCTAGCACGGTGAGGCATTTTTATGAAATTTAATAGCCATTTTAATGTGTTAAGGGTCCGATTTGGAAACCGAGCGTCAGAAGAGTGAGGGATTGTTTTCCCTTTGGAAACAGCGCCCTTCCGTCTGGGCGTTCTCGCGGGGAGATACGCGCATAAAAAAGCCGCGAAGATTTCCGAGCGTGACTTGACGGGATGCCTGGTGCCGGTTCTGCGTGACCGTTCCTTTTTTGATGCCGTAAAACTGCTCCTCATAGCATGGCTCATGCGAATGTCAGGCATTGGGGACGAAACGTTCAGCCTGCGTGCCGGCAAGGAGGAGAGCGTCTCCCTGTCGTGCATCTTCGACGACGTCGACGAGGTTGTCCTGACAGCATCGGGCGGCTTGGTTGTTGACGACCTGGCCTTCTTCGTCTGAAGAGCGCCGTATTCTGCTACCAGTCAGAGGACGACCAATCTCCGGCGCGCTTTGAACATCGGCAGACGCGGCTGCGCCGTCGTGTTGCAACCATGAACCTTTCGGGTGATCGTCAGGCCACAAGTCGGAGGCTACGCGGATTACAGTTTCGCAGCGCCCTTCAAAGGATTTTAGGGGGAGGAGGTGGCTCATGAAGGTTTTGATCCTATTTGCAACCGAGGAGGGGCACACAGGCCGGATCGCGCGTTTCGTCGAGGAGGCCGCGGCGCGACTGGGCCATGATGCCCTTTTAGTTGACGCCGACGATCCTGCGGATCTGGACTTCGATTGGATCGATGCGGTGATCCTGGCCGCGCCAGTCCATCAGAGACGCCATCCGAAGACCTTTGAAGCTCTGATCGTGGCGCACAGAGAAGAGCTGGCGCGCGTTAGGACGCTTCTTCTCTCGGTCAGCCTGAGTGCCGCTTTCCCCGAGGGCCGGGAGGAAGCGGAGGACTACGTGCTAGAGATGAAAATGCGAACGGGTCTCGAACCCGACGTTGAGCTGCTCGTCGCCGGTGCCGTGCGCACAGATCACTACGACTACTTTGCGATGCAAGTTATCCGGCACGTTGTTCTCAGAGGCCGGGATTTTGATCCGGGTGACGGCGAGCATGACTTTACCGACTGGGACGGGCTCTCGGCAGAGGTCTCGCGTTTTCTCGCGGAAGAGACGCGCGCGCCCTGACCGCGAGCATGTGTCCTCGCCAGACGGATTGGAGTTCAAAGTCTCGTCTCTCGGTGAGTGCGTTCTTTCACACTCGAGGCGGACCGTCCTCGGTCCACCGCGGCGGCGGCGGCGCATGCTCAAAGTGGGACGATCAGGGCACTCCAGCTGCCATGGCCGCGGAGCAAATTGTGACGTGCCCGAGGCGCTGATACCAACTCGACGTTCTCTTTCCGTGGGCGAATTGGTGCCGAGTTTCGAAGAGCGGGCGCTTATGTCATATTCTCGCCTCAATTCTCTTGATACTTTGCGCCTACGACCCAAAACGCAGCAGGAAAGACTGACGTCATGAAGGCAGAGGCAATTCAGAAAGCGCTCGACGCGCTCACAGGCAAAAGTGCAGCTGGAATTACCACCGCAAGCGAGGTTCTCACGAACGTCCAGGCCGAACCCGCGCCACCCGCAGGCGTACCGGCACCACCTGAAGCGCAGGGCCCCGAGACCCAGGAGGCCGGCCCGCCCGAGGGCCTGCCGCCGGTTGAGGCAGGCAACATGGACGGTATCGCGGCGCTTACCGGGCTCCCCATGGTCCCAATGGGCGACCTTCCCGACCCGGCGGACATCCCCGCGGACGAGGAGGCCCAGGGCGCGGCTTTCGACTTCCTCTTCTGATCAGAGCGCGCATGCGCAAGGCGCCCGGCTCCCTCCGGCCGGGCCCTTTTTCAACCGACACGCCGCCTTGGCGGCGACGGCTTGGTCGAATTCTCTGTGAAATCTTGGCGCGCACGCTCTGCAAGTCCAACCATTATTCCGCGTGCGGGCCCGCACGCGGTCTCTTTCACGTCGCTCAAGCGGGAAGAACGTCATAGCCCTGTTCAGTCACGGCCGTCTGAACGGCGCCACCCTCACCATCGAGGTGGCGGCACCCGGGTCTTCTGTCACGCTGCTGACCGTCAAGCTCTCTCCTCAGAGCGTGACCGACGCAAATGCCCGATAACGCAAGCCCGCGATGTTCTTTAACCGCGCCAGTGTCCCGACCGCCTGATTCATTTTTTTTAAAGAGGGGTTTGCACCAAGCGGTCGAGACGGCCCCCACTCTGTCCAGCCAACCCCTCCCCAAAATTGGCTTCGCAACCGTGGCAGCACAAAATCATATCATATTTCGCATGAATTTTATACCCACACGGGGAGCAAAAAAGTTAAACGGCAACGCCGTCCAATTCAGACATCCAATGGATATTGAATGACTGCGTCGGAAGAATTGCGCCATTCTAGAAGCCGACGGCTGGCAGGCTGGCAGTGGGACTATCAGAGAAAAATAGACCAGCTCGAAAGACAGGTCGTCCCTGTGGTCAACAGCGAAGAGAATGACGCCGTTCGACTGCAAAATTCGTGTGTCCGCAAGCGGACGTTGGTTCTATGAAGACGGGGCCAGTCACTTTGGCGGCGCGCTTTTTCCGAGTGCAATGAGAAGGGAAAAGTCGAATGGGCGCGGTCTCCTACTCACACCTCTCCGGTCATGTATGGAGCGCTGCGGACCTGAGGTATTCCGGGGTAAACGGCAATCTTCTGATGCGAAGACCAATCGCGTTGAAAATGCCGTTGCCAATCGCCGCAAGCGTCGGGCCCGGCGCGGCTTCGCCGGCTCCAACAGAAGGCGCGTCACCGCGATCAAGGAGGATGACCTTGATGATGGGAACGCCGTCGAAGCGCAGGACCGGGTAACTATCCCAGTCACGTGACGTCACACCATCGCGATCCCAAGTCACTTCCTCGCACAGCGCCCAGCTTGCGGCCTGCAAGAAGCCGCCTTCGAGTTGCGCGGTCAACCCGTCCGGATCGATAACCCGACCCGCATCGGCAACGATGACAGCGCGCCGGAGGTGGATGGAGGCGCTATCATCGATGTCGAGGTCCACCGCCACGCCGACCCTGGTCATGGCGTTCTTGTATTGGGCATAGGCAAGGCCGCGCCCGTCCGTTTCCCGGTGCTCCGTGATTTCTTCGGCAAGCCTGTCCAGAACCGCCAAGGCGCGAGTGTCGGTGAGATGCGCCTTTCTGTATTCAAGCGGGTCCCAACCCTCGGCGCTGGCGATCTCGTCAACAAAGCTCTCGATGGCGAAGACATTCAGCGCCGCACCAAGGCAGCGGAGTGCCGAGGTTCGCAGCGGCAAATCGCGAACAAGGTTCTTGACGTAGCGGGCCTTGGGAATGTCATAGACCGGGTTGAGATTGCGCTGAAGCCCACCGTGCCGGTTCATGTTCGGCACAGCGGGTGCGGGCCCTTCCGCCCGTGCTCGGAATTGATTTGCAATCAGCTTTTTCGCGCCCGTCCGGTCCTTCCCGGCGCGCGGTCGGCCGCGAAAGGTGCCGCCGATGGCTTCAGCGGAAAATTCGGCTATGCGTCCATCTCCATCGGTGACGGCGCCGACCTCGACGGCGCTGGCGGTGCCATAAGGTTCCCAGGCGTGCTCGTCTTCCCGGGTCCACTTCAACAGGATAGGGGCTCCGGGCAACGTCATCGCAATCAATGCCGCCTCGAAGGCAGCGTCGTCGGCGCCATTGTGGCCGTAACAGCCTGAGCCGGGCGCATGCGTCAAGATCACGTCCTTGGGCATCAGGTCGAGGCTCTCTGCAATTGCGTTGCGAAGGACGTAAATCCCCTGGCTGTGGGTGGTGATCGAAAGCCTCCTGCCATCCCACTTGGCAAGTGCCGCCGAGGGCGCAAGCGCTCCATGCATGGTGAAAGGACGTTCGTAACGCGCCAAATAGGTCGGGTTCTCCATTGGCGCAGGTATCTCGGTGTCCTCGCGTGGTGTCCCGTCAACGACAGTGAGCCGTAACGCATTGTCCTGTGTCAGCTGGGAAAAAATATCCATCTCGGGAAGGCCTACGCCGCTGTCCCAATGGCACGCATTTGCGAGACGCTGGGCCGCTCGGACCAGGGGCCATTCCGAGGGGCCTGCAACGCCCAGGAAACTGCCGTCGCGGTGGATGTGAAAGCCCTCGTCTTCGAGTTTCCGCAGGATGGCGCCATCGATATTTGCCAAACTCGCGCGCGAATGTGGCGGGTGGACGACCCTGGCATGAAGCATGCCCGGTAAATCGAAGTCATGCACGAAGCGATAGTGCCCCGTGACGATATCTCCAATGCCGGACATTGGTATCGCGCGCGCATCATCGCGAAATCGCGTCGGTACTTCATCGGATACAGGTATGTCCAGTCCGGCTTCTGCCGCAATATCGAAGACGGGGATTGGACGGTTCAGACCGGGTCCGAAAAAAGAACCATCTGTCAACGCCCAGTCGTCCGGCGCCCCGCCGTACCGCCTGACGACCTCCGAAAGGAGACTGGCGCGCAGCGTCGCGGCGGCACGGCGAAGCGCCCACCCGGATTGTTCCACCGAGTTGCTGCCGGACGTCACGCCCTCATCCGGACTGTCGGCAGTTGTGACGGGCAGGACCTCGATCCGCTCGAAAGGAAGAGTAAGTTCCTCATGCACGATGGCCACAAGCGCGGTTGAGATGCGCTGACCGATGTCGACTTTGCCGGTGCGGACGAAGAGCTTGCCGTCACCAAGACGGAGGCGGTCGGAAACCCGCTCGGTCATGCCTTGCCGCTCGCGATGTCGATGGCGCGCAGCACGCGGGGGTGCGAGCCACAGCGGCAGAGATGCGGCGTCAGCTCGCGTTTGGCAGTCTCCCGGTCTGGATGCGGGGTCCTGGACAGAAGCCCCGTGACGGCGACAACCAGGCCGGCTGTGCAATAGCCACATTGTGCAGCGGTCGCCTGGATAAAGGCCTGCTGCACGCGCCTGCCGGTCTCGGTCGCCGCAAGGCCCTCGATCGTGAGGATCTCTTTGCCTTCGAATTCGGCGGCAGGCGACACGCAGGACAGGGTCGGCACACCGTCCACCAGCACCGCACAGGCTCCGCATTGCTCAAGCCCGCAGCCAAGTTTCGTTCCCTTGAGCTTCAGCTCGTCGCGAAGGACAAAGATCAGCGGCGTTTCAGGGTTCGCCGTGACCTCATGGGCTTCACCGTTGATCCGAAGCGAAAGTGTCACTGCGGGTTTTCCCGCAGAAGGTCCGAGATGACCTGGGCTGGGCGAAAGCGGGACCGGCCGGGGCAGGGGAAACCGGCAATGCGCGCCGCGGCGCGACGGTTGGCGTTGTCAGCGCGGTGCGGACGTCGCTCCTTGGTCACAGCGTCATCTCCAGAATGTCGAATCCGTTGACACGATCCAACAGATAGATCAGCCCGTCCTCACCGACATCCACATCATTCGATTGCGGCGGCCCGCCCTTGCCAGGTTCGGGCATGTAGTGAGCGATCTCGACGGGCAGAAACGGGTCCTTCAGGTCGAGGACGCGAAGCCCGCCGGCGAACCACGTGGCGTATACAAGCGTGCTGTCCAACTTCTCGCGGAATTGGTGCGCACCAAAGCGGACACCTGGCTGGCCGACCCATGGGCAAGAGCGCTCGGTCAGGTCCCAGGCGGCGACGGGTTCGATGTTTCCCATGTCGGTCACATCGAGCACCCAGAGGAAGCCATGCAAACGGCCCGGAAGGTGGTCGTGCTCCTCGTCGATGGCAATCGCATAACGGCGCGAGTTGATCGGCTGGTCCAAAGGCATCACGGTATGGGTTGGCTCGGGGATCGCCTTCGGCCAGATGTAGCTGCCCTTGACCGTTGGCCTCGTGATCTCGGATGCATCGAGCACGCGGAACCCGGCGTGCCAGACCGCTGCCCAGAGTTCGTCGCCGACGCGCATCGCGTGATGAAGACGGTTGCTGTAGCCTGCCCAAGTGGGCGTTTCGCCTCCCTCCAGATGCTGCCCTGGCATGTGCCAGCGCGATACTTCTTTCGGAGCGGTCGGATCGGCAAGGTCATATATGACCAGGATATTGCCAAGATAGCCCTCCATCTCGGTCGAGATGTAGGCATATTTTTCGTCCATGTCGAAGCGGTGCACGCCGAAACCGTGCGTCCTGACGTAGGACAGAAGCTTCGGTGCGGTCTTCTCCGAGATGTCCCAGACCCGAAATCCGCCCGCCGTATAACCGCGCTCGTTTGCCTCCTCGAGGACGGGAATATCTTCTGCTTTCACGCCAAGCTCTGCGGCAATACCGGCAACATCGAGACCTTTCTCGCGCAGCGCCGGGATCTTTTCACCCTTTCGCAGGAAGTGACGGCGGTCCATCTCGACGTTGGTGATCATCAGGTCGCCCGCGACACGTACCTTGTGCGTGTGGGACCATTCATCTGGTGGTTCGACATGGGACACGACCCGGGGATTGGCTGGCTCGCGTATGTCGATGATCGACGTTCCCATCGGCGGTTTCATGTGACCGACGAAGGCGTAGCCGTCCTGGACAACCACCTGCCCTCCGCCCGGAATGTCGAGATGGCCCAATCGACGGATGTTCCGGGAAAGCTGATATTCGACTTCCTGTTTCATTCGGCGTGTACCTTTGGACTAAGTCGCCTGCGGCGGCGCTCAAAGAAGATCGGCAGCAGCAGCGATACGATAAGCGCGACCCAGAGGACGTTGCCAAGGGTCGACGAGAAGAGGACGGAGACATCGCCGCCCGACTTTTTCAGGGCCAGCAGGAAGTATCGTTCAAGCAATGGTCCGAGTATGACACCGATCAGGATCGCCGCGACGTGGTAGCCCGTCCGTCGCGCGATGTATCCGAGAAAGCCAAAGGCGAGTGCGAGGTACATGTCGAACATGTATTCACGGGGCACGAAGCCGCCCACCAGCGTGAACGAGATGATGAGAGGCGCCAGATAGATCGTCGGCACCGTGGTGACGTGGCTCATGTACCGCGAGAGCGGCAGGATCGTGAAAAACATGAACAGGTAAGACAATGCCATCGCCATGAACATGCCGTAGCCGACTTCCGGTTGCCGCTGGAACAGCGAGGGGCCGAAGCCGACGCCGTGGAATTGCATGACGACGAGCATGATCGCCGCCGTCGCACCTCCGGGGATACCGAGAACGAGAAGCGGAACAAGCGTGCCCGAGGTGACGCCGTTGTTGGCGCTTTCGGGCGCGATCAGGCCCTCTGGGTGTCCGGTGCCGTAGCGCTCGGGGGTCGAGGAATAAGTGCGGGACTGCTGGTAGGCGACGAAGCTGGCGATGGAAGCGCCCGCGCCCGGGATCACGCCGATGACGAGGCCGATGAGCGAGGTCCAGACGATGTGCCACCAGCGGGAAAGGGCGATGGTCACGCCTTCGAACGTGTCATGCCAGTTAGGGGACTTGGGCTCGGCGTCTTCCGAGATGATCACCTTCTTCTCGATGATCATGAAAGCTTCCGAGACGGCGAAGAGGCCGACAAGCGCCGGGATCAGGGGAACGCCGTCGTAAAGCTCGAGGAATCCCATCGTGCCGCGCGGCGTGGCATAGACGACATCGGTGCCGATGGAGCCGATCATCAGGCCGAGGAAGCCCGCGATCAGGCCCTTGACCATGTCCTGTGCGGCGATCGACGCGATGAGCGAGATGCCGAAGAGCATGACGACGATCATCTCGACCGAGTGCATGTAGAAACCGACGCGAGCCAGAAGTGGCATCGTTGCAAGTGCGATGAGCGTCGTTAGCAGACCGCCAATGCAGGAGGCGACAAAGGAAATGGACAGTGCCTGCTGGCCCTTGCCGGCCTTCGCCATCGGGTAGCCGTCGAGCGGTGTCGCCGCAGCTCCGGCGGTGCCAGGGATGTTGACAAGGATCGCCGGAATGCCGGCCCCCATGCGCGCCGCGCAATAGAGCGTGACCATGAAGATGATCCCGGTCTCGACATCCATCGCCAGCGTGAGCGGCAGCAGGATGATGATCGTGTTGGCTGCCGAGAAGCCCGGGATGCCACCGACGATCAGCCCGAGGAAGATCGTCGGGACGATGACCCACCAATAGGACATGGTGTGAAGAAAGACTTCGAAGAGGAGGGACGCCGTCTCACCCATTGGCCAGCACCGCCTTCATCGTCGTTTCGAACCAGCCGCGCGGAAACCGTGTGTCGAAGGCCCAGATGAACACCGCCCATCCGACGAGCGCGATCGCTGCCGAGAGGCCGAAGATGAAGGGCACCCGCTGGAAGCGTGAAAGCATGGTCATCGAGGCGAAGAGAAAGAGAAAGGTCGCCAGCGTGAAGCCCAACGGCTCGATCAGCAGGCAGAAGCCCAGAGTGGCTGCGAGGAGGCCGATGCGTCCCGTCGCGATGTCCTGCCGGCTGACAAGGTTTGCGAAGCCGAGCGACCCCTCGCCGCGCGCAAGCCAGAGGATGCAGCGCAGGATGAAGATACCCGAAACCAGAAGCAGGATGCCGCCGACCATGAAGGCCGAGACCTGGGCGGTCCAGGGCGAGTTCCAAATCGTGGTGAAGTAGTAGATGGTGAACGCGACTGCCAGGATCGGGATCACCAGCTCGCCGCCGAGTTGACGTTTCATTTTCCAGCCTCTTAAGGATGCGGCGGGCCGGTGGCCCAGCCCGCCGTTCAGGTCACGCGCCGGTCAGGAGCGGCTTGTACTTGGCGCCGAGCTCCAGCATCGCCTGCATGAATGCGGCGCATTCCTCGACCCCACCGTAGCTGAGATACTCTGGCGTGCCGCCGTTGGCGACGTAGGCCTCGAGTAGCGCCGGATCCTCGAAAGTCGCCTTGAACGTGTCCTGAAGGATCTGGAACCGGTCGGGATGATCCTCGGCCGCCTTCCTGTGGATGGCGAAGGCGCGGGAGGACAGCATCTCGGGCAGGTCGGTGCCATAGGCGTCGTTCATCGAGGGCGCGTTGTCGAGCCCCTCGCCCACACGGTTCTCACCGAAGACGAGCAGTGTCTTCACCGCGTCGCCCGCCGAGATCACAGTACCCGAGGTCAAGACCGAGAAGTCGACCTCGCCGGTGACCGCGCCCGCGACGGTGTTCTTGCCGCCGGAGAGCGGGATCAGGTTGAATTGCGCGCCGGTAACCTCGCCCAGCGACAGCAGGCCGATCGAGGCCGGGTGCGCCATCCGGCTGGTGCCCACGTTGAGCACGCGCTCTTTCCCGGCAGCGATGATGTCGTCCATCGTCTGGAGCGGGCTTTCCGCACCGACGAAAAGGCAGCCCGGGTCAACGTCAACGCGGCCGAAGTAGAAGTAGTCATCGACGCTGAAACTTTCGGGTTCCTGCATGGCCCAGTTCAGCACTTCGGGACCCATGTTGCCGAAAATCAGGCTGTAGGCGTCGGGCTCGTTCTTGCCCATGTAGACCTCGTAGCCGACGCGGCCCGACGCGCCCGGGAAGAAGCCTGGCTCGAAGTCAACGCCAAGCTTTGTCTTCCAGACCTCGGCAAAGGCGCGAAAATTACGATCGGCGCCGCCACCTTCACGTGTCGGAATGATGACGCTGATGTTGCGCTCGGGATAGCCCGCAGCGCGGGCGATTTGGGGCGCTGCAAGCGTCATGGCGGACGCCGCGGCGCCGGTCTTCAGAAAGCCTCTACGGTCGAGACAGATCATATTCTCCTCCTTTTTCGATGCGCTTTGTGTTGTCTTTTCCCACCGGTTTGCGCCCGGCCGGCGGGTTTCGTTCAGGTGTCCATCACGGATGGGTGGAACATTTCCTCGACCGCGACCTTTCGGGCCGCAAGGTATTGCTCCGTCGAGTAACGGCAGACGGCCTCCAACTCGGCACGGTTCGCCGCGACGCCGTATTTCCAGTAGTCGCTGCCCATCGCGGCAATCGTTCGTTCCATCCCGGCGTTGAGCCACGGCAAAGACAAGCGGTTTGCATTGCCAAGCCAGACCTTTCGGAGTCGGCCGAGCGCGTCGTTCTTTGCTTCCAGGAATGCTTGGTAAAGCGCGCGCGGAACCCAGGGATGCGCTTCGGCCAGCGATCTACGCAAGCCGACCAGATGCATGATGGGGAAGAAGCCCGTCTTTGCATGGTAGGCGCGCTCTGCGGCCTCGAAGTCGGGAAAAAGGCGGACGAAACGGCCGTCGCCGTCAAGAAAGGCTTGAGGCGGCTTCGGGGCCAGCAGCCCGTCGATCTCGCCCGATTGAAGAAGAGACTGAAGCGTCTCTCCCTCGTTTATGGGCTCGACGATCATTCCTTCAGGCAAAGACAACTCCAGCCGCTCGCGGCGTACGCCAGCGTCAAGAGCTCCTGTTCTCCAGCGGACGTCCGCGGCATTTACACCGTATTCGTCCTTCAGGATGCCCCGCATCCAGAGTGCCGCTGTCATCTGGTACTCGGGTACGCCTATGGTCTTGCCCTTGAAGTCCGCGGGTGTCTCGATGCGCGCGCCACGTCGAGCGAAGAATCCAGAGTGACGGAAGGCACGACTTATAAAAGCAGGAATAGCGACGTACTCACCAACTCCCCTGGAAATCTGCAATATATAGCTGGAGATCGACATTTCGGTGATGTCGTAGGGCGCTGCGCTGACTGCAGCAGGAAACAGCTTCGAAGTCGGTTCAATGACGCTTTTGAGTCTGATACCTGGCACGCTAATCCGGCGCTCGTGAAGGGCCATTACGCGGTCATGGTCCCAGGTGGCAAGGGATAGTGCGAGCGGCGCCTCATTTGTCTCTATCGCTGTAACCATTCCCGCCTCAGGTGACTTTGAAAACCATTGCACTGAGACCTTCGCACCCGGTCTCCCTTGCCTCGCCTTTCTGAATGACGACCATATCCCCAGGCATGCCTAAAAGGATCATATCTTCGGCGTTAGGCACGAAGTTCTTGGAAGGGTAGGAAATCAATTCGCAACCCTCCAAATTGTCTGGTTCAAGTTTCCTTCCCCGGGCGGATCACCAGATACCGTTATCCTTAAGGCGACTTCACTGATATGCCTGACCTCGGACAACGGCCGGGTCGACCGACGTGAGCTGATCGCTCGAATAGGACCCCGACGCGCAGGGGCAAACGAATTCGTTTCTTTCACCCGTGGGTCTATGAGCGGCGGTGCTCAGTGGCGAATTTGGACAATGAGCCGTCCATGTCAGTCCCTCCACTGGACGAGCGCACCATAATCAATGGATCATTGCAACCGAATTGAGTCATCACTTCCCGAGACCCCTTATTCGCTACTTTCAAAATGCCGCAAAGCCAGCACATATGCGCGACGTTAAGAGGCGCCAGAGATGCTATAACCGCCCGGCGCATTGGATGGTCGCTCTGTCCGTTAGGCGGTCATTCCTGAAAATCGTCTGGGTATCTGCATAAAGCGCGTTGCGGGGCCTCGCTCGTCAACGACTTGGACCAGGACAAGCCCGAGCGAGCTCACAGCAAATCACCACGAGAAGATCGGTGCGCTGATTTCTGCTATAGTGTCGGATAAGACGCAGGGGAGGGACTTATGAAAAGAATGACGATATTGCTGGGCGGTCTCATGACAGGGGCATTATTCGCTTTTCCCGCTGCGGCAGAAATGATCCACCTGATGGCGCGTAAAGGAGATGTTGAAAAGGTTCTGGCTGAGATCGAAAAGGGAGTGCCAGTCGATCTTCCCAGCACTCTCCATACGACCGTGCCCGGGGTTTCCCCGCTATCTGTTGCCGCACAGTTCGGACGAACTGACGTCGTCATTGCGCTTCTTGAAAAAGGTGCGGACCCCGACTTCAACCGGCCTGCTGAAGTAATGGAGGGCGACAACGATGTGCTTGGCGCGCCAATCCATGAGGCAGCGCGAAACGGCCATGCAGAGATTGTTCAACTGTTGATCGACGCGGGCGCAAATCCGACGCTTGAGGACCCGGGACTTGGTACACCGCTGCACCAAGCACGTCGCTGGGATCATGCGGAAGCTGCTGGCATCCTCTTAGCGAATGGAGCCGAGGAAACTGTGCAGGCCCCGTCAATTGAGCCCTTACTGGCCTTGGCAGACACTGCGAACGGGCAGAAGCTCGCAAACGGCTGCGGTCTGTGTCACAGCCTCGAAACCGGAAGCACAGACATCATCACAGGGCCCAGTCTATGGGGCATAGTTGGACGCAAGATCGGCGAGGTTGACGCATTCGAGTACTCGGACGTGATGGCGTCACGTGGTGGCACTTGGGACTACGATGCGCTGAACTCGCTCCTCGCTTCACCGACCGCCTATATGCCTGGGACAAAGATGGAGATTTCCGGCGTTTCGACGCCTGAGGCGCGTGCCGACCTGATCGCCTATCTTCGAACTCTCCAGTGATGACCCATTTCCCCTGCCTTAAGCAGCGCCGCCTTCACCGCAGGTCATCCCAACCGGAGGGCTGAGTTGAAAAAGACGAAACGGAGCCTTCTCAAATGGAACTCAAGAACAAAGTCATTCTCATCACCGGTGCATCTGGTGGCATTGGCGCGGCTGCAGCGCAACGATTGGCCGGACGGGGAATGTCGATCGCGCTAGCCGGTCGGAATATTAAGAAGCTCGAAAGCGTTGCCGAAGATTGCAGGACACTCGGGGGAGTAGCCGAGATATTTCCCGGTGAGATCACAGATGAAAACTACACGTCAGGTCTCCCACATGCTGTCAAAGAGCGATTTGGAGGCCTGCATGCGCTCTTTAACAACGCAGGGGTCTTCGAGACCGGGGCATTCGATCAAGCTGATATTTCGCGATGGGACGATGCGCTTGATGTTAACTTCAGGAGCCTCCTACATCTCACAAAGGCGGCTATTCCGTACCTTTTGGAAAACGGCGAGAGCGCTGTGATCAACCTAAGCTCCATTGCTGGCCGCATGACCTTCGGCGGTGGAGGTATCTACAGTGCCACAAAACACGCGGTGCATGCATTCTCTGGTTGTCTCTTCGAGGACCTTCGCGACCGGGGTTTGAAGGTCAGTACGATCTACCCCGGGTTCGTCGATACCGGCATGACCTCTGGTGTTGCGGGGGACCGCTCCCATATGATCCAGCCGGATGACGTCGCTCGGACGTTGGAGTTTGTCTTGGAGTTCCCCTCTAACGCCTGTCCCACCGAGATCGTCATTCGGCCGCAATTCCCCCTGTGAACAGCAGGCATATTGGTCGTGGTACGAGGGTCACGTCGCGCCTCTCTGGTTTTTTGAAGTTTTGTGCTAGCCTACACAGATTAATAACCGAGAACGGGGGTAGACAATGTCTGGCACACACAAGGGACAATGCTTTTGCGGCGCGGTCGAAATCGAAGTAAGCGGTGAGCCCGCTGGCATGGGGTATTGCCATTGCGAGAGTTGCCGGCACTGGTCGGCGGGCCCGGTCAATGCCTTCACACTTTGGGACCCTGACAAAGTTCGGGTGGTGAAGGGCGAAGAGCATCTTCTTCAATACAACAAGACCGAAAACACCGACCGGAAATGGTGCGCGAAATGTGGAGGCCACGTTATGGCGGGGCATCCGGGGCTCAAACTCATCGACGTCTATGCAGCGATCATTCCTAGCGTCGCGTTTCAGCCTGGTATCCACGTCAATTACGCGGAGACAGTGCTGCCGATGAAAGATGGCCTTCCGAAGATGAAGGATTTTCCGTCTGAGTTCGGAGGGTCCGGAGAGACCGTTCCGGAATAGTCAGAACGAAACCCGTATAGGCGCGTCCAACAACCGATGAGCAAGAGAGGTGGTACCATGAGACTGGTTGCAACATCTCTGCTCGTCGGTATTTGGGCCTTCGCCGCGCAGGGGCAGGAAAATCTATTTCGTCAGGCTGAAGAAGCTTTAGCCGAACTTGGCTACGAGCCTGGCGTGATCGATGGCGCCTGGGATGATGCACTTTCCGCAGCCGTGAATAGCTATAAACGCGATCGAGGTCTTGATCCGAATGGCGACTTGTCCCTGCGCGAGTTTGCGGAATTGCGTGCCGAAGCTGCTGAAGCAGAGCAAGCGGCCAATGGAACTTTGGTTTCACCCTACGTTCCCAGCAGCGACGCGCCGGAGACACCCGAAGTCATTCGTACCGAAGGGCGCGTTCCTTATCACCGCATCATGGACTGTCGCTACGAGCATGGGATGGGGACCATGTTCTATTCCGAGGGGCGCAAGGAAGAGTTTCATTTCACGGATGTCTGCTTCGACGCAGACGGAGGCAGGTTCTGGAGCGCAGAGAGCGTGGAGGGGTGGTCGCTTACAAATGATGCTCCCTCGTTCAAAGAATACAAAGTTATCGAAGAAGGCGTTCCGGACTGGCAGCGACACACACTGATGCTTCAGCCGCTCCCAGAGACGATCGCGCAAATGGGACTCACCTTGCCTGGAAGTACCGGAACCGGTGCAACTTGGTTTTGGCAAGTCCCGAGATCGTATCAGCCCCAGGCGGGACTCTCGCGCTTAACCATGGCCACCGGGATATTCCTCAATGAGCCACAAAACGTTGAAGCGCTGGATGGAACATTTCATGTGGCGATTTCAATGGTTCACCGTGTCGTCGAGGGGCAGGGGAAAGCCCCCATCCTTCCTGGCATGGGATTTGTCGGTGAGGTCACCTTCGACGGCATATCTGGCGAAGGTGTTCTGGGTCCGGCGCCAAACGGCTACCTCTCCGAAGACAGTTCTGCTCAGGTCGTTCTGTCTATCAAAGACAATCTCTTGGCGGGAGCGGCCTCATTAGCAGGAGTTAATGGCGAGAAATCGGGTCTTGAACCCACCGATTGGAAGTCTTTGGAATTGTCCGTCGACGACCTTTTTGGACGGGTCGATGGTGCAGGTGGAGAGTCGATATTCCTTATGGGAGCCGCCGACGGCATTGCTTATGACCGATCGGGACGCGAGTTCAAACTTCTGACAGCAATCTCCGTTCAGGGATTTCGGGCTAGGTGAGCGTCGGCACCGTCGGCAGACAAATCTCCCGGTATTGTCTGCTAAAACTGACCTTACTCTTGTCCAATCAAAGAGACCAACCGAAGCCCTGGTTGGTCATGTCAGTGGAAAGATCCGTGGTTTGAGGCGATGATTTCGATGACGTTTCCATCCGGATCGCGAAAAAAAAATGAACGCCCATCCCAAGGTAGAGTCTCGGGCCATGCCCGTTCATGAATGACCATATTCATCGCCTTGAAGCGTGCCAGCTCTTCCTCGTACCACTCGCCGTCAATCTCAAAAGCTACGTGATCAAATGTGGAAAGCGATTGATCGATCTTGTCGCCACGTCCGAATAGCGCGAATAACTGCGGATGACCGACTGCCCCGAGTGGTGTTTCGAGTGGGCCGACCTCCAAAAATATCACGCCTGGCTCGGCGTGATGGTATTCGAACCCTAAGACGTCCCGGTAAAAAGCCAATGATGTCTCGAGATCACCCACCCGTATGGCGACCTCAGCCACTCGATATGATCGCTTCCGTGCCATCTGCTTACCGGGCAATCTGGCTGGTGCGGTCGGAAACCTCAAGAGCTCTGCCGGGCATGGCACCCGTGTGTTTTAAAAGAGCACCTGCCGGTGTCCGGCCAACCAAATGCCCGATAACGTGTGCCGGCATTACGCCGGTATGGCCACACTTAAGAACGCATACAGCTGTCTTTTGCCCCAGACCCTCCGCGCCGCCATATGGCGTGACGATTGGAAAGCCTCGCCTTCCCGCTCAGGCTGGGATGCGTTTCCGGTTATGCCTTGCAGAGGATTGGAGTTTTTGACGCGCCGAGAAAAACTTCACTCGTGCTGCCTCAAGTTGCATCAGCGCACGGTCCCGCTCCTCGGCGAGTCTCGGCATGCGCGACCGAGGTGCCCCTATTGCAAGCACGCGATCGCTCAAAAGACCTGGACACCATCTGCGCGCCTCGTTCCGGGCCTCGCTCCAAGCTCGGTCCACAGCGAGATACCGCTGGTATGTCAGCACGAGAACACGGCGACGTGTGGCTAGCCTCTCATCCATTTCAGATATCCACCTCCCTGTATCAGCGATAAAGGCCCGGTGTTTCGTCGCGCTTTTTCTGCTTTTCCCGCATGAGGCGACGAAGAGTATGTTCCATGTCTTCCGCCCATTCCGGCACATGTGTATCGTCGTCAGCGGGGACTGACGTCGGTTTCGACAAATCGGGATTTGGGCCTGGGTTTTCAGATTGCACCGACATCGCTTCCTCCCAAAACAAGAACAGTCATCGAGGGTGTTCGCGCTTCTTGCGAGGGTAAGCCGATTTCTCGATGCGGCTCAACCTTGGGATGTTCAGGACTCGCATCGCCGGAGGATGCCGGAGGGCTTGATCGTAGCCGCTGTTGAGCAGTGTCGGATCACGTCTTCGGCCGTGCCGGGTGAGGTTGGGCATCAGGCGGTGCACTGACGCATCAACTCAGGCGGGCCAGATGTCCTGTCCATTATTGATTTGAAGGACCGAAGGGGGGCGTTGGACGATTAAGCGAACAAGTTCGTTGCCGATGTGGCCGGCAACACCTTCAATATCCGGGCCTGCCAAAAATGCGGAGCCAGCGAAAGACAAACATCAGTGCCACCATGCAGAGGATGAGGCCTACAAGGTCGCCGGCGGCGTACACGAACAGCGCGCCGGGGACCTGGCGGAGTCCGATTAATCCGGAATAGACGAGCGTCTGTCCGATGGAATTGACAAGCGAGGCGAGGGCGCCAACCGCGATCAGTCCCTTCCAGTTCAGTGCCCGGAGGCGACCAAAATAGCAATCATAGCCAAACAGTCGCATCAGTTCGAAGGCGGCGAAAGCAGAGACCGCGCCGACGGCGATGCCTTCCAGCAAAGCCGGCTCCAGAATGTTCAGGTCCTTGGACGGGCTAAAAATATAGGCTGAAAGGCTGACGCCGACGACGAGGGCGGGGATTGCTCTCCAGCCATAGGCCCATGTCGCAAGCACCCTGACCCCGTGCGGCAGATACACGAGGCTCGCGAAAACGGTCAGTTCAGGTAAATATATGCTCTGGAGCGGGGTGATCAGGAGGGCGACCAGCCCGTGGCAGAGAACGTAGGCGAAAACTATAAAGATAAAGGTCATAGGGTCTGATTACCAACTAAGGACTGGGGATCAAAATCCCCTCGGTATGCTGCACAAAGAGAAGCCTCGTGGAACGGCTCCAGGCAGACCAGTCTGGTCGCGTCACTTTCCGACAAGATCACCGCGGACCACGTAGAACCGGGCCTTATGCCCATCTGCCCTCTCGAGGAGCCCGAGGGACAAAAGCGACCGAAGCGCTCTGTGAAAGGTGGCCTGGGCGATATCGGAGACCAAGTCATGTCGCCGGATTTGGTCTGACGAAATGGCCTCTCCTGGGTCCCCGGTAACGGCATGGGCGGCAAGAAGGACGTCCATTTCTGACTGGGTCAGTTCTTGCAGCCCGACGTCGCGTTCCATATCGCGCAGCATGCTGCGCAGTTCGAAAAGTGCTGAAAGTTTACTCGCTGGTCGTCGTGCCAATGGACTTGCTTCCTTGTCTGACGTGTAACACGCGCGATTACTAAAATTATCATATTGACAACATTTCAATCCCAAGCCACCGTCTTGAAACTCCCAGGACAGTCTCGTGAGTGATGGCATCCTGCGTGAGATTTGAGCATCTCAGCCCCAGTCGCTCCCGTGCGGCTGGGGTAATTTATCAGGATGATTGGGCTATCGTAAAGAGGCCGGGAGCGTTCTGCATCAATAGATTGATGCTGCAATCCCGGGGCATGGGGCGTCGGGAAGCCCAATTTGCCCCGGCCTTTCGGTAACGATCGGCGTGATGGCTGTACGAAAAGCGGCAAGTACAATGACTGCTGCCTTGTGCGGTGGTTCTCTTTATGTCGCGCGCCGGGCATTGGCTTGGTGTTGGGCGACCCCTTTTTCGATACACGCTATGATGGAACGCCCGCGAAGCGCGCGTCGTTGACTTCATTTACCCTCACGGGCAGGCCCTCTTTCGCCGAGCAGATCGCGGCCATGGTGGTCCGGACGTGGCGCGTGCCATCGGCGCCGGTGTAACGTGGGGGCTGGCCGGTGGTCAGCGCGTCTATGAATTCAGTGATCTGGTTCAGATGTGCACGGCTGTAGTACGACACCTCGGACTGCCAGATCTCGTCACCGCCTTCGTCGAAGCGGAGGCTGTCGGTCCCGTCGGTCTTGCGGTGGAGGACGAGGTGGGCGTCTTTGCCCCGCCAAGTAAGGCCGCGCCCGCCCTCGCCGAGGACTTCGATCATGCCGGTTTCGCCGATGACGCTGACCGAGAAGCCGAACATGGGGTCGTATTTGCCGTTCAGTGCCTCGGCGCGCATCCAGACCCCTTGGCAGGCGGGGTCGTCGTATGTCCAGGTGATGATCGGGATGTCGCCGGCGCTTTCGGGGCGGTACATGTGGGTCTCGGCGGCGTCTGGCGGCTGCATCCACGAGAGGTCGGACTTGAGGGCGTAGACCTCGCGGATGCGAGCATCACTCATCAGGTATTCGGCGGTGGCGAAGAAGTGGACGCAGTGATCGAACATCCACGGGTAGCCGGCCCCGCCCGCCCGGGTCGAATCGAGGCGCCAGCCGCGGTGATCGTCAGTGATGGCGCGGTCGGTGGCATGGGCGCCGGGGCGTTCGAGCCAGGTGCCGAAGCGCTGGCGGATCTGCAAGGGTCGGCCGATATGACCCGCGTCGATCAGTGCGCGGGCCTTCATGATCGAGGTCATGAAGATGTAGGATTCGCCCACCATCAACGTCACGTCCGCCGCATCCGCCGCGTCGCAGGCGGCCTGACCTTCGGCGAGGGTGAGGCAAAAGGGTTTCTCGCAGAGAATATGTTTGCCGGCGCGGGCGGCGGCGATGGCCATGGGGGCGTGGAGCACGGTGGGCGTGGTGATGTCGACCGTGTCGATCTCGGGATCGGTCAGCATTTGGGCATAGTCGGTGTAGGTCTTCGGGATTCCGTATTTCGAGGCGATCTGGCCGGCGCGGTCCTGGTCGAGGTCGCAGACGGCGACGACCCTTGCCTTGGGGTGCGCCCGATAGGCCTTGATATGGGACTCGCAGACGAGACCCAGACCGACGAGGCCGACTTTCACTTCTGATAGCGCCATGAGCCGATCCCCCTGAGGTAGGCTGCCCGATGGTGCCAGTTTGACGGTTTGCGCGACCGTCGGCAATCGGTGCGGTTAACCGAAACTGCCCTGGCAGAACCAGCCCGACGACATGGTGGCGCCGTGGGCGTAGTAGAGCCAGAGCCGTTCGCCGCTGCGAGTGGTGACGCGCCAGTAATCGCGCACGCCGGTGCGCCAGGCGGGATCGTCCAGCCACCATTCGGGCGCGATGCGTTCCGGTCCGGTCGCAGCGCGGGTTTCATAGGTGCGGCCGCGCCAGCGGAAATGGGCGGGGAGCGCGGGTGTCGCCTCGGCGGCGACGATCTCGGGCGGCCATATCTCGATCGGGCGGGGGCCGGGGGGCGCGGGCCAGAGGTCCGCGGGCTCTGACCATGCCGCGGCGGCGATCCGGGCGGTTTTCTCGGGGATGTGGCTGTCGGCGGGCTGCAGCCGGGTGATCGTCTCGAGCCCCAGTCGCGCGCCGATCCGGCCCATCAGGTCGTCCATCCCGGCGGTGCCGTTCAGCCGCGCGACGCCCTGCGCCGCGGCATCGGCGTGGCCCTGGTGCTGACGGGCGTGGACCGGTTCGGTCACCACCGCGGCCAGCCGGATCATGTCGATGCCGAAACCCGCCTCGATCTCGCCGGTCTTCATCGCCAGAAGCGGGCGGATGCGGTCGGGCTCGGCCGAGGGGCGGGCCAGCCCGATCTCGGTCCAACCCATGGTGTGATCGCTGCGATGCCATTCCAGCCGTACCCGCCGCGCGCCGCGTCCCGCCTGCCGGAGCTTGTCGGCGAGGGGCGGCAGGAGCCGGTCGAGGGCGGCGGAGATGTCGCTTTCCAGCCCGATCGGCTCGGGCAGGGTCAGGCGGACGGCGAAATGGTTCCTGGGGCGCGCCGGGCTGACCGGCTCCGGCTCTACCCCCATGGCTTGATCCAGACGCTGCACGAGGTGGCGTCCGAAGCGCCGGGCGAGTGCCGCGCGGGGCTGGCCCGCCAGATCGCCGATCTGCCGGAGGCCCAGCCGCGCGAGCGTCTGCACGGTATCGGCGTCGAGGCGCAGGGCCGGGATGGGCAGGGGGGCGAGGACCGTACGGGTCTGGCCGGGGGGCGCGATGAGCCGGGCGGCGTTTCGCGGGGCCGCTGCCTGGGGCGCGGGACCGCCGCGTTCCCAGTGCCGCCGCTTCGCCGCGCGCGAGCGCGTCGCCCGCGCCTCTTGCGAGATGTCGTCGCCCGAGCGCACGGCCCCGACCTGTCCGCCCGCGAACCGGGCCAGGGCCCAGGCCGCGCCGACGGTGTCGGCGATGCCGCCGAGAACCGTCAGGCCGAGATCGGCGCAATCCTGTTCGACGGCCTGCATCAGCGCCTCTTCGCCGCCGAAGAGATGGGCGCATCCGGTCAGGTCGATGACGAGCGCGTCGGGCGCTTCCTCGGCGACCCAGGGGCTGAACTTGCCGGCCCAGCGTTGCAGGACGGACAGGAAGGCGGCGTCGGTCTGGGGATTGCGCAGCCGGGTCTGCAATTCGGGGCACATGGCGCGCGCGTCGCGAAGCGGCTGCCCGGAGACCAGCCCCGCTGCCTGGGCCTCGGCCGAGAGCGAGACCAGCACCTGGGCGTTGCGATCCTCGCCCACCACGGCGAAGGGCCGGCCGGGCAGGCCGAAGCCCTGCCGGAGGCAGCGCTCGGCAGAGAGGCGGGGAAACCAGAGCGAGAGGATTCGTCGCTGAGGCATGGCGGCAGCACATGTTCTTGTTTTGTTCCAGACGAAATCTAGGGCAGCGTGCCGGGCGTGTCGAGTCGCAACATCCCGCCACCAATCTCCGGGATCGGCCCGAATGGCTTGACCCACGGGAAAATCGCTTCATTTTCCGGCCGGGCAGGTGAACGAAAACGAAAAGAGGACAGGCCGATGACGAGGGCATTCCCAACGATCATTGTCACCCTCCTTGGAGCGACCGCCGTTCTGGCGCATTCGGGTGTTCAGAATCCGGTAGTTCTTGCCCGGATGCAGACCATGGAGAAGATCGCGGAGGCGACCAAGGCGCTGGGGGGCATGGCCAAGGGTCAGACCCCGTTCGATGCCGGAGCTGCGCGGGCGGCCCTGGCGCAGATCGAGCAGCATGCCGCCATTATCCCGCAGCAGTTCCGGACCGATGCGGACGATCCCAAATCGGAAGCGAGCGACACGATCTGGACCAACTGGGATGACTTCGTGAAGACGTCCGAGGAGCTTGTCACCATCGCGGCGACGGCCGAGGTGGGCGATCTGGACCAGTTGCGCGCCAGCCTTGGAAAGATCGGCGCCAACTGCAAATCCTGCCACGCCGATTTTCGAGAATAGCCCGTTTCAACCGCACTCGACGCGGATGATCGTGCCATCGGGGCGATAGACGATGTTCGTCCGCTGGGGGATGTATTCCTGCGTGACGATATCGTCGACGCTGAAGGCCCGCAGCCTTGGACCGGCGGGCAACGTGGCGGCCGCGATGTTGCTGCCGATCAGCGGCCGGTAGTCCCTGGCGTCGCAGAGTTCGATATCGGCGAGACCCGCGGGGTCTTGGCCGGTCTCCTCGCCCTCGGTTGCGGCGGGTACAACCACCACTTCGGTCACGACGGCATCGGAGTCCGGCGCAGGCCCGCAGGCCGTGGCCCAGAGCATCGCGGAGCAGGACAAAAAGCGGAAAATCAATTTGGGCACGACAACTTCCTCGGGTTTGGCGTTGATTTCACAGAGAGGGTCGCGCAGGGTCAAGCCGAATTGACAAAAAGGGAGAGACCGATGCGCACCCGTGCCGCCGTTGCCTTGGAAGCTGGAAAGCCGCTGGAAATCATGGAAGTGAACCTGGATGGCCCGAAGGCGGGCGAGGTTCTGGTCGAGATCAAGGCCACAGGCATCTGCCATACGGACGAATTCACGCTGTCGGGCGCGGACCCCGAGGGGCTGTTTCCCTCGATTCTCGGCCATGAGGGCGCGGGCGTCGTTCTGGAGGTGGGCGAGGGCGTGACTACGCTGCGGCCCGGCGATCACGTGATCCCGCTTTACACGCCGGAATGCCGCCAGTGTCCGTCCTGCCTGTCGGGCAAGACCAACCTCTGCACCGCGATCCGGAACACGCAAGGTCAGGGCCTGATGCCCGATGGCACGACGCGGTTCTCGATGCTCGATGGCACACCGATCTATCACTACATGGGCTGCTCGACCTTCGCCAATCACACGGTCCTGCCGGAAATCGCGCTGGCCAAGGTGCGGCCCGACGCGCCCTTCGAGAAGATCTGCTATATCGGCTGCGGCGTGACCACGGGCATCGGCGCCGTGATCAACACGGCCGGGGTCGAGATCGGCTCGACCGCCGCGGTCTTCGGCCTTGGCGGCATCGGGCTCAACGTGATTCAGGGCCTGCGCATGGCGGGCGCGGACATGATCATCGGGGTCGACCTGAACGACGCCAAGGAGGAGATGGCGCGCAAGTTCGGCATGACGCATTTCATCAACCCCTCGAAGATCGACGGGTCGGTCGTGCAGGCCATTGTCGACCTGACCAAGACGGAGAAGGACCAGATCGGCGGGGTCGACTATTCGTTCGACGCCACGGGCAACGTCAAGGTAATGCGCGATGCGCTGGAATGCTCGCATCGCGGCTGGGGCGTGTCGGTGATCATCGGCGTGGCGCCGGCCGGGGCCGAGATTTCGACCCGGCCGTTTCAGCTTGTGACCGGCCGCGTCTGGAAGGGCACCGCCTTTGGTGGCGCGAAAGGGCGGACGGATGTGCCGAAATTCGTGGACTGGTACATGAGCGGCAAGATCGAGATCGATCCGATGATCACCCACACGATGCCGCTTGAGGACATCAACACGGCGTTCGACCTGATGCATGCGGGCGAGTCGATCCGGAGCGTGGTGATCTATTGAGGTTTCGCCGAAGCGGGGCTTCGGCGACCGGCCGGGGTGCGCTGCCCCCCGGACCCCCCGAAGCATTTGGGCCAAGAGGAAGGGGGCTGCCTGTCTTGCTGCTCCTTGCAGCCGGGCCGGTGGCCTCGGCCGAGATTCTCGAAGCCGGTTCCACCCGGCCGGACAAGGTTGTCGCGGAGTTTCGGGTCGGCGGGACTCGGCTGGTGCTGGTGGCGGGCGATATCGCCGAGGCGGCGCCGAGCTTCGGACAGAACACGCCGGGGCTGGATTTTCGGCTTGCGCCCGATGCGGGCAGGCTCTTCGCGGACCTGACCGAAGGCGCGATCGGACAGGAGATGTCGCTGGACATCTGCGGCGATACGCTGGTTACGGCGACGATCCGGGAGCGGCTCGACGGCGCGGGCCATGTCGCATTCGAGAGCCTCGGCGAGGCGGTCTTTTACGCAACGCGCCTGACCGGAGAGATCACCTGTGACTGACCTGACGATCCGCCCAGCGACGACGGATGATCACGACGCGATCTGGTCCATGCTGGAGCCGGTGTTCCGGGCGGGCGATACCTACGCGATCGATCCGGGCATCAGCCGCGACGACGCGCTGGCGTACTGGACCCTGCATCATGCCTATGTCGCTGAGGCCGACGGTGACCTGCTGGGTACCTTCTATATCCGGCCGAACCAGCAGGGCGGCGGCGCGCATGTCTGCAATTGCGGCTATATCACCGCACGCGGGGCCGAGGGGCGCGGCGTGGCGCGGGCCATGCTGGGCTTTTCGCTGGAAGAGGCGAAACGGCTTGGGTTCGAAGCGATGCAGTACAACTTCGTCCTGACGACCAATGCGCGCGCCATCGACACCTGGCAGCGGGCGGGGTTCATCGAGATCGGGCGCATTCCGCGTGCGTTTCGGCTGCCCGGCGGCGGCTTGACCGACGCGCTGATCCTGCATCGCTTCCTCTGAAACAACGCTTTATTAATCGCCCCTTGCCATTCCCCGGCACAGGGCCGACATTCCCCCAAACTGACGACAAACGAGCGGAGCGCCACATGGCCGACAAGAAAAACGACGATGACGACAAGAAGGAAATGGGCGGCAAGGCGGCCGATCTGTTCTTCAAGTCGCGCAACGTCATCATCACGGGCGAGATCAACGACAAGCTGGCGCAAAGGATCGCGACGCAGCTGATCGCTCTGGCCGAGGATTCGGACAAGCCGATCAACCTGTTCATCTCGTCGCCGGGCGGCCATGTCGAATCCGGCGACATGGTGCATGACATGATCAAGTTCATCAAACCCGAGGTCCGCACGATCGGTTCGGGCTGGGTGGCCTCGGCCGGGGCGCTGATCTTCGTCGGAGCGCAGAAGAAGAACCGTTTCTGCCTGCCTAACACCCGCTTCCTGCTGCACGAGCCGCGGGGCGGCATCGGGGGCACGGCGTCGGACATGTGGATTCAGGCAGAGCAGATCCGCATCATGCGCGAGCGTTTCCACAAGCTTTTCGCCGAGGCCACCGGCCAGACGGAAGAGAAGATCGCCAATGATACCGAGCGTGATTTCTGGCTGAACACGCAGGAGGCGATTGACTACGGGCTTCTGGGCAAGGTGATCCGGACCTCGGACGAACTGCCGAAGTAATGGCCGACCGTGACCGCCCGCTTTACGCCGTTCTGATCGACGCGGACAACATTCCGGCGAAATACGCCGGGGCGGTGCTGAAGGAGATAACCTCGTTCGGCGAGCCGGCGTTGCGGCGGGTCTATGGCGACTGGGGCTCGTCGCGGCTGAACAGCTGGGCCAAGGCCGTGCGCGACCTTGGCCTGGTGGCGCATCAGGAGACGGCGAACACGGTGGGCAAGAACGCCAGCGATATCGGTCTGGTGATCGATGCGATGGACATTCTGCATACCGGCCGGTTCGACGGGTTCGTCCTTGTCTCGTCGGACAGCGATTTCACCGCGCTTGCAAACCGCGTGCGCGAGCAGGGGATGGATGTGATCGGTATAGGCGAGGCGAAGGCGCCCGAAAGCCTGCGCAACGTCTGCAACCGGTTCATCCTGCTTGAGAACCTGCTGGACGAGCCCGCCCAGAGCGACAAGAGCCAGCCGGCGGTGAAGTCGGGCAAGCAGGACCCGATCAATGCCGCGCCGCTGATCCTGAAGGCGATGGACAAGATCAACGCGGATGACGAGTGGTATGCGCTGGGTCAGCTGGGCCAGTATATCGTGCGGGACAATCCGGATTTCGATCCGCGCACCTATGGCAAGAAGAAGCTGTCGGACCTTGTCGAAGTGCTGAAACGGTTCGAGACGAAGAAGATCGGGAACCAGCTGCACGTGCGGCGGGTGGACTGAGAGGCGACCGGGCGGGTGCCTAAGGTTTCTTTGCCTGTTTGCACATCGAATGGCCGATCGGATTTTCAAGCCAGAACGAGCGCAGGCCAGGCTTTCGTCAGCGCTGGATTTCACACAAACAGGAAGTCGTCGAAGCCCAAACCGACAACGCCTTCTACAAGAAGTGTATGTTCGCCGGCACCCGATCCGCTGGCCTCGCCCAGATCGATAAGAGTGGAGCCGTCCACGATCTGAACGAATGTATCGCTCTCGTCGAGGCTTCCATTTTTGCTTGCGGCAAGAATTATCCAAGCCATTTCGTCGTCCAAAACGATTTTGTCTCCATCCGCCGTGTGGAAATCCATGATGACGTCATTGCCGTCAGCCGATCCGAAGACAAACCAATCCGCTCCGCCGGAAGCTTCATCCCAAAGTACGCCATCGCCCCAGAGCGTGTCGTTTCCCGTGCCGCCGTTCAGAGTGTCGTCACCGCCTGCCGCGGTTTCGAAAAGGTTGGGAGAATCTCCGACGATGAGATCATCGCCTGCATCGCCGTTGAGAACATCGTCGAGCTTCCAGGCTACGTCGCCAAGTCCGAGGTCGGTGTCTCCGAAGATGAAATCCCGGCCATCCCCGCCAGAGATCGTGTCGTTGCCCGGGCCACCGACGGCGATGTCATCGCCGCCTCCCATGTCGGCCAGGTCGTCATGCGCGCTCATTATGATGTCTTCGCTGTTTTCGGATCCAACGACGACAAGCGCCGATTGATTCCCCTTGCCAGAGAGGAAATTGAAGAAGGGGATATCCGGCTCGCCTGTGTACGGATGCGTGTAGTAGCTGTCGAAATTCCGCTTGCCCGCGAGGGCACCCAGATCGATGATGTCCGGGTCCGACGTATCGTTTGGTGGTTTCCGCGGCATGCACACCTCCCCCCAAGGAATGTATGGTCGGTTCCTTCACCTTAGCGGCGTTCTTCGGAATTCGGCAAGTTTATTGATCTTGGCCCGGTTCGCTTGTGCGCCTGCCAATGCTTCCGCGTCTATCTGAATTCTCTTGTCCGGCCGCGCCGCCGTGAGCCCTAGACGCCGTACCGGCAGAGGAACATGTCGACGGCGCTTTCGACGACCCGGTCGATCTCGTCGTCGGTTGGCTTGGAGCGGATGCCGATGGCCATCGGCATGTGAAGCCCGGCCTTGCAGAGTTCGGGGAACTGGTCGACCGCGAGGTCGAGATCTTCGATCTTCAATTTGCCGGCGTCGATTCCCTTTTGCAGGAAGTCCCGGAGAATTTCGCGGACTTGCGCCGGTCCGGTCTCGTAGAACTCTCTGCCAAGTTCGGGGAAGCGCTGGCTTTCGCCGACGACGATCCGGTAGACCTGCATCCCCACGTCCGACATGAAGAACCGCACCATGCGCTTCGCCGCCTTGGTCATAGCCTCACGCAGATCGTCGGTCTCGCCGATCTGGGCGACGGCGGCGTCGGATTGCGCCCGGCATTCGGTCTTGGCGACTTCCAGAAACAGCAGCCGTTTGTCGGGGAAGTAGCTGTAAAGCGTTGCTTTCGACACGCCCGCCTCGCGGACGATGTCATCCACGCTGGCGCCCTCGAAACCGTCGCGCATGAAAACGGTGCGGGCGCCGTCCAGCACCTGGTCCCATTTTCTGCCTTGCCTAACGATTTGTCCGGGTGCGTTCATGACTGCCTCTGATCCTTTCGGACTAATATAAACTATCCAGTTCAGTTCTTTCAAGAAGCCGAGGCAGTGGGAGCCGGTCGGTCACGAAAGCGATTTCTCGCAGAAGCCTCCGGCCGGGATCTTGGGAACGCTGACGCCCGAGACGGCGGGCATCGAGTAGACGCAGACCATTGCGGCGATAAGGAAAGTGGCGCGGAGCATGTTGGACCTCCCATAATCTGAACCAATTGGTTCACTTTGTAGGGTTGATGTCGTCTGGTCAATCAAAAAATGAACCGCATGGTTCAGTTTGGGAGGTTGAACCTTTTCGCGACAGGCTTAATTTGGAACTATTCTAAAAGTGAGAGCAGCATGATCCCCGGAGTCACCTCCCGCCGTCGTTTCTCGGACCTGAGCGAGCAGGAAATCCTTGCGCTTGCGATCTCGTCGGAAGAGGACGACGCGCGCATTTATCGTACGTACGCCGAGCGGCTGCGCGGCGAGTTCCCCGCATCTGCCGCCATCTTCGATGGCATGGCAGAGGAAGAGAACACGCACCGCCAGCGGCTGATCGATCTGCACAAGAAGCGTTTCGGCGACGTAATCCCGCTGATCCGGCGCGAACATGTCTCGGGGTTCTATGCGCGCCGTCCTGTCTGGCTGGTCGAGAACCTCGGGCTTGACCGGATCCGGGAAGAAGCCGAAGCGATGGAGCGCGACGCGGAGCGTTTCTATCGGCAGGCCGCCGCCCGCACGAGCGATGCCGATACCCGGAAGCTTCTGGGCGATCTGGCGGCGGCGGAGGCCGGGCACACAGAGAAGGCCGACGCCCTTGCCGAAAAACATCTCGACGAGGAAACCCGGGGCCAGGAAGAGCGCGCGGCACATCGGCAATTCGTGCTGACCTGGGTTCAGCCAGGTCTGGCGGGACTTATGGATGGGTCGGTCTCGACGCTGGCGCCGATCTTCGCGACGGCATTCGCCACTCAGGACCCGTGGACGACTTTTCTTGTCGGTCTCGCGGCCTCGATCGGCGCAGGTATTTCGATGGGCTTCACCGAGGCGGCGTCGGATGACGGCCAAATCTCGGGCCGCGGCTCGCCGATCAAGCGGGGTATAGCCTCGGGCGTGATGACCACGGTCGGCGGTCTGGGCCACGCCTTGCCCTATCTCATACCGCACTTCTGGACTGCGACCACTATCGCGCTGATCGTGGTGTTCGTGGAATTGTGGGCGATTGCGTGGATTCAGAACAAGTACATGGAGACGCCGTTCTTCCGGGCCGCATTCCAGGTCGTTCTTGGCGGTGCGCTGGTGCTGGCCGCCGGCATCCTTATCGGATCAGGGTAGGGGCGACCGCGCGCATCGAAGCCGCGCGGCCGGGCCAAACTCATTTGGGCAGAAGCACCTTGTCGATGACATGGATCACGCCATTGGTCGCGATGATGTCGGGCGTCGTCACTCTCGACTTGTTCACCCGAACGCCATGGGTGCCGTCTATGTGAACGGTCTGACCCTGCACCGTTGCGACGGTGAGGCGCTGGCCGATCAACTGGTCCGATGTCACCGCGCCGGGAACGACGTGATAGGTGAGGACCTTGATCAGTTGATCCTTGTTCTCGGGCTTGAGCAGCGTATCGACCGTGCCGGCGGGCAGGGCGGCGAAGGCTGCGTTCGTGGGTGCGAAAACCGTGAATGGGCCGTCGCCTTTCAGCGTATCGACGAGGCCGGCGGCGGAAACGGCTGCGACCAGCGTCGAGAAATCGTCATTGCCGGCGGCGATGTCGACGATGTCGTCGCCATCGTCCATCGGCGCACAGGCCGCCAGGGCTGCCATCGCGACCGCGGCGGCGATCGTCTTGAGCGTTGTTCTGCGGTTCATCTGTCCCTGCTCCTTTTTGAATGTCGGGATAAGGAAAGGGCGGCATTTCTGCCGCCCCGTTTTTCCGGATCAGCCCTCCGGCAGGATCACCTTGTTGATCACGTGGATCACGCCGTTCGAGGCTTCGATATCGGCTGCGGTTACGGTGGCGTCCTGGACCATCACGCCGTTGTCGAGGTCGATCTTGACGTCCGAACCCTGGACGGTCGTGGCCATCATGTCGTCGGCCAGATCGGTGGACATCACCTTGCCCGGGACGACGTGGTAGGTGAGGATCGCGGTCAGCTGGTCGATGTTCTCGGGCTTGAGCAGGTTCTCGACGGTGCCCTCGGGGAGCGCCGCGAAGGCTTCATCCGTCGGAGCGAAGACGGTGAACGGGCCTTCGCCTTTCAGCGTGTCGACGAGGCCGGCGGCTTCGACGGCAGCGACGAGGGTCGAGAAGGTGCCGGCGTCTACGGCGGTGTCGACGATGTCCTTGGAGTGGCCACCGGCGAAGGCAGTGGTTGCGAGGAGGGTTGCAGCAGCGGATGCAAAGAGTGTCTTACGAAGCATGTTCAGTTTCCTTCATTGCAAGTTGTTTCGGATACCTGTCTGGCATCGGGTCTTGCTACGCCTCGCCACCGTGACTGGATGACCGGAAAAATCCGCCGATTGATGTTGACGAAAACGGGCTGCGCTCTAAGCCGCGGCCCGTTTCCGCTTCAAGTCACATAGTTGTTATGGTCGCCGGGTTTTTCGTGATCGGCTTCAGACATTTCCGATTTGCACACTCGCGTGAGGTAGATTGCCAGAAGACCTCGGGCGCATCATCTTGAGCGCAACACGATGGAGGCTCCGAATGGCGGGACGATATAAGAGCGATCTTACAATGGCGGATGTCACGCTCAAGGCGGCATGGATGAACCGCAGGCAGATCATGGCAGGCGCGGGTGCTGCAGCTTTGGGTGCGATTGCCGGGCCGGCGATGGCGGGCCTTGGCGCGAAGAAGACCGGCTATGGTCAGGGGCTGGAGCCGAACACCTGGGAAGAGATCACGTCCTACAACAACTTTTACGAGTTCGGCACGGGCAAGGACGATCCGGTTCGCAATGCCGGCGCGATGAAGACCGATCCATGGTCGGTGAAGATCGACGGTCTGGTGGACCGACCGGGCGAGTACTCGATGGGGGATATCCTCGCCGGGGTGACACTGGAGGAACGGATCTATCGCCTTCGTTGTGTCGAGGCATGGTCGATGGTCGTTCCCTGGGTGGGATTTGAATTGGCCGATCTTCTGAATAGGGTCGGCGTCAAGCCTTCCGCGAAATACGTTGCGTTCGAGACGGCCTATCTTCCCGAGGTCATGCCCGGGTTGAGCTATCCGATCGTGTCTTGGCCTTATACAGAGGGCCTTCGGCTGGATGAAGCGATGCACCCGCTGACGATCCTGGCCACGGGCATCTACGATGAACCGATGCCGAACCAGAACGGCGCGCCGATCCGTCTCGTGGTTCCGTGGAAGTATGGATACAAATCGATCAAGTCGATCACGCGGATCTCGCTGGTCGAAAGCGAGCCGCCAACGGCATGGAACGGGTATTCGGCAAGCGAGTACGGGTTCTATTCGAACGTGAATCCGAACCGCGATCATCCGCGTTGGAGCCAGGCATCCGAGCGACGTATCGGTGGCGGCCTGTTCTCGAAGAAGATCCCGACCCTGATGTTCAACGGTTATGAAAAAGAGGTGGCTCACCTTTATGAGGGCATGGACCTGATCAAGTACCACTGATGACGGAACTGACATCGACACTGACGTGCCCCGAATGCGGAGCGAAGAGCACCGCGGAGATGCCGACGGACGCTTGCCAGTTCTTCTATGACTGCCCCGCTTGCGGCGCCGTACTGCGTCCGAAGCCCGGAGACTGCTGTGTCTGGTGTTCTTATGGGACTGTGCCATGCCCGCCGGTGCAGGTGGGCGCAGGATGCTGTTCATGACCGTCGCACAACGGATCAACAGGGCGCTTTCGAAGCTGCCGGCATGGCCTCTCTATATAATAGGGGCCGTGCCGCCGGTCTGGTTCTTGTGGCTGGGCCTGACGGGAGGGCTGGGCGTCGAGCCGATCACGGCGCTGGAGCACCGGCTTGGTGAACTGGCGCT
>NZ_JBLBVK010000035.1:47500-75149 GCF_047314965.1 Silicimonas lutimaris
AAGCCGATAGGTGTAGGCGCAGCGAAAGCGAGTCTTAATAGGGCGAATGAGTTCGTGGGATCAGACCCGAAACCGAGTGATCTAGGCATGACCAGGATGAAGGTTGGGTAACACCAACTGGAGGTCCGAACCCACACCTGTTGAAAAAGGTCGGGATGAGTTGTGCCTAGGGGTGAAAGGCCAATCAAACTCGGAGATAGCTGGTTCTCCGCGAAATCTATTTAGGTAGAGCGTCAGACGAATACCTACGGGGGTAGAGCACTGGATGGGTAATGGGGCCCCACAGGCTTACTGATCCTAACCAAACTCCGAATACCGTAGAGTACTATCTGGCAGACACACGGCGGGTGCTAACGTCCGTCGTGAAGAGGGAAACAACCCTGACCTACAGCTAAGGCCCCCAATTCATGGCTAAGTGGGAAAGCATGTGGGACGACCAAAACAACCAGGAGGTTGGCTTAGAAGCAGCCATCCTTTAAAGATAGCGTAACAGCTCACTGGTCTAAATAAGTTGTCCTGCGGCGAAGATGTAACGGGGCTCAAGCCATGAGCCGAAGCTTAGGACTGCGTATGCAGTGGTAGCGGAGCGTAGTGTGACATAATCTCATTCCTCCTTGCCGGGTTCGCCCGGATTGGAGGAGAGAGGTTTTCTGTGAAGCCGGGGCGTGAGCCATCCGGTGGAGAGATCACTAGCGAGAATGATGACATGAGTAGCGACAAACAGGGTGAGAGACCCTGTCGCCGAAAGTCCAAGGGTTCCTGCTTAAAGCTAATCTGAGCAGGGTAAGCCGACCCCTAAGGCGAGGCCGAAAGGCGTAGTCGATGGGAACCAGGTTAATATTCCTGGGCCAGGAGGATGTGACGGATCTCGAGGGTAGTTCATCCTTATCGGATTGAATGGGCTGCTTAGAGGTTCCTGGAAATAGCCCTCCATTAGATCGTACCCTAAACCGACACAGGTGGACTGGTAGAGAATACCAAGGCGCTTGAGAGAACGATGTTGAAGGAACTCGGCAAAATACCTCCGTAAGTTCGCGAGAAGGAGGCCCAGTTTCTAGGCAACTAGTGGCTGGGGGCACAAACCAGGGGGTGGCGACTGTTTACTAAAAACACAGGGCTCTGCGAAGTCGCAAGACGACGTATAGGGTCTGACGCCTGCCCGGTGCCGGAAGGTTAAATGGAGGGGTGCAAGCTCCGAAATGAAGCCCCGGTAAACGGCGGCCGTAACTATAACGGTCCTAAGGTAGCGAAATTCCTTGTCGGGTAAGTTCCGACCTGCACGAATGGCGTAACGACTTCCCCGCTGTCTCCAACATCGACTCAGCGAAATTGAATTGCCTGTCAAGATGCAGGCTTCCCGCGGTTAGACGGAAAGACCCCGTGCACCTTTACTACAGCTTCAGACTGGCATCAGGCACAACATGTGCAGGATAGGTGGTAGGCTTTGAAGCCGGGACGCTAGTCTCGGTGGAGCCATCCTTGAGATACCACCCTTGTTCTGCTTGATGTCTAACCGCGGACCGTTATCCGGTTCCGGGACCCTCTGTGGCGGGTAGTTTGACTGGGGCGGTCGCCTCCCAAAGAGTAACGGAGGCGCGCGAAGGTTGGCTCAGAGCGGTCGGAAATCGCTCGTTGAGTGCAATGGCAGAAGCCAGCCTGACTGCAAGACTGACAAGTCGAGCAGAGTCGAAAGACGGCCATAGTGATCCGGTGGTCCCGAGTGGAAGGGCCATCGCTCAACGGATAAAAGGTACGCCGGGGATAACAGGCTGATGGTGCCCAAGAGTCCATATCGACGGCACCGTTTGGCACCTCGATGTCGGCTCATCTCATCCTGGGGCTGGAGCAGGTCCCAAGGGTACGGCTGTTCGCCGTTTAAAGAGGTACGTGAGCTGGGTTTAGAACGTCGTGAGACAGTTCGGTCCCTATCTGCCGTGGGTGTAGGATACTTGAGAGGAGTTGCCCCTAGTACGAGAGGACCGGGGTGAACGATCCACTGGTGGACCTGTTGTTGCGCCAGCAGCAGTGCAGGGTAGCTATGATCGGAAAGGATAACCGCTGAAGGCATCTAAGCGGGAAGCCCCCCTCAAAACAAGGTATCCCTGAGGGCCGTAGCAGACTACTACGTCGATAGGCCGGAGATGTAAGTGCAGTAATGCATTCAGTTGACCGGTACTAATTGCCCGATAGGCTTGATTTGATCCAGAAGCAGCCAGGCTGACCCAGCCCTGGACTGGATTGATCGGAGCATACACACCGTATGCCTGACTTGGACGTGTTTCTTTCTCGGTTTGGTGGTCATAGCGCGAGCAAAACACCCGATCCCATTCCGAACTCGGCCGTTAAGTGCCGTAGCGCCGATGGTACTGCGTCTTAAGACGTGGGAGAGTAGGTCACCGCCAAACCTAGTAAGAAACACGGCTGTATCTCTCGACGATGTTTCAAAAAACGCCGCCCTTCGGGGCGGCTTTTTTGTTTGTCGTAGAGAATCCGAAGACTTTTCTTTCCGGATTTGGTGACGCTTGGTAGCGTTGCCATGCAAAGCGCCTCGTACAACAGATGACTTCCTTGACACTCAGCGTCGGCTTTATCGGTGGCGGAAAAACCACGCAGTTCGAAACACCGAAGGAACTCGGAGTTCTCTTCGGATTTCTCCGCCATTTCCGATCCGGCATACTTGAGAAGAAATGGGTCTCGTGGCAGATGTGCGTTATCGGTCGGATGTCCGGCCTGATGACTTCGCTCGCCTCGAACATCCACGGCGCAAGGTCTTCGATGACCCGCGAGCGGTTCCATCCGCTCCCAGAGCTACCCAAAAAGTCGAATCCGAGCCGGCTTTCGAAAAGTTCGGCAGGTCTACAGCCAACTTCCCCGATTTCGTTGCACATTTCGGTGCTGCGCTTCCGAGCGAGTTCGAGGGCGCGCGGATGATGGTCGAAGAGCGTGGCCTTGATCCTCGCGCCCGGAATCGCCGTTGTATGGCCCGTCGCAAGCAGAAGGACAGGCGGATATGGCAATCGTGAACATAATCGGCGCAGGCCGCGTCGGCCGCACTTTCCTTCGCCTTCTTGGCTCGCAGGTGCAGGACATCGCAAGCGCCACGCGGGCTTCGGCCGAAACAGCCGTGAAGGACGCAGGTCATGGGCGCGTGGCAGACCTGGCTGAAATGCGCCCGGCGGATATCTGGCTTTTGACGGTCCCCGACGCTCAAATCGCAGGAACAGCGCAGGCGCTTGCCGATACTCAGGCCCCTGCGGCGATCGCCATCCATTGTTCCGGCTTCCATACAGCCGACATCATGAGCCCGCTTCTGGCGAAAGGCTGGCTTCTTGCCAGTGTGCACCCGAATCTGAGCTTCGCGGCCCCTGACGTCTCTGCCGCGAGGTTTTCGGGCACGTGGTGTGGCGTGGAAGGAGATGAGGAGGCCCTGCGCGTGGTCGAGCCTTTGTTCAAGGCGCTTGATGCGAGGACTTTTCGGATCGGGACAGAGACGAAGGCTCTGTATCATGCCGCCGCCGTGATCACGAACAACTTCACGACGGTTCTTCAGGCCGTGGCGCTGGAGGCATGGGCCAAGGCCGGGGTGCCTGACGATGTCGCCCGTGATTTGAACGTGACGTTGTTGCGCTCGACGGTCGAGAACATCGAAAAGCTTGGTCCGGCAGAGGCGCTGACCGGTCCTGCCGCCCGCGGAGACCGGGAAGTGGTGACGGAGCAGGGGAAACAGGTTGCGGAGTGGCGCCCGGATGTGGGCCAACTTTACGAACTTTTGAGCAGGATGGCGGTGAATCTGAAGACCAACGGTGTGACTTCGGATGATCAGGATGTGCCGCCGCGCCAGTAATCAACGAGGATTCCAAGGCGGAATGGAAGGCTGTCCTTTCGCTCGGAGAGCTGGCGGATCGTCATCCGCCGCCGCCGGACGACGGCGCGGGCGACCCGATAGTCGAATCGCCGTTTCCGTTCCAGCCACGAGGCGGGCAGGACACGCCTGAGGAGCCGCCAAGCCCAGGACAGCTGGAAGAAGGCCACGGCCTTGAAGGCCATTTTCTGAACGCTGACCCAGATCATGCGCCAGAAGGCCGCCGCTGCAGCCGCGAACCAGAGCGGCAGCTTCACCGAAAACAGGATCAGCCAAAGCCCGAGAGACGTGACCGAGAGCGCCAGTGTCGTTAAGAGAATGGCCAGCGCGGCGATGACTTTCTCGGCCGGATGAAGGCCGCGATACCAGCGCATCAGTCGAAGATAACGCTTTGAAATCATTGCACGATATTCACCTATCCAGGCCGCCATCCGACGCAGCGCCGCCTTTCCGAGCAAGAGAGGCAGAAGGGTTGTGGTCAGCCATTTCTTGATCAGTTCGAATTGGAAAAACGCGGATGCATGGGTTTTCAACCAGGCGAGGATCAGGGGTAATTCGACCATCGCCAGCTTTTTCCAGATCACTTTTATCTGGGTCAGGATCAGTCCCAGGGCGATCAATACTTCGTGCCCGAAATAGAGCGTTGCGGCGACAGACAGGCCGATGGCCGTCACAAGGAGGGCTAGTGGACGAAGAAACATCGTCCCACCGATATGGCGACCACCCGGCTCGACGCAAGCCGACGTTTTAAGCCAGGATACTTTCCGGAAGTGTGCGATGCAGTCAGGCCCCGTCCTGCGGCATCTGAGCGAGCGCCGCCTTCATCGCCTGCCGGAAGCGCGGGGCGCCGCGCCTGGCAAGGATAGCGCGGCAGAGCCTGACCACCAGTTCGGGGCGCTCCGCTTCCTGTAGGCGGGACAGCATCGCGCGCTGGTATTTCATGTCGTCGCGGCGTTTGCGAAGATGGGTATAGAAACCGGCCGGCGTCAGCGTGCCGTCGACGCATTCTTGGATGATGGGTTTCAACACGTTGAGGCGGACCCAAATGGAGGCGATCCTGTGGCCGAAGTAGCGGCACCGGAACTTCATCACGTTGTTGTTCGTGAAGAGCGCGGCATGCATCGCGTCGAGCGGCGCGAGTGGATCGTAGAAAAGGAACACATTTCTCGCACTGGCGGCCATCTCCGGGCCATACGCGTAGCGGGTGTTGAAATCGCGCCGCCACGCTTTCCGGTACCGGGTTTCCCAAGGAGCTGTCTCTCGCGAAAGCGTGGCTTGGGGGCTGATCAGGATCACCGTCGCGTCCGGCGCGGCCGATGAAAAGGTCGCCGCAGCGTAGCCACCCATCGAGGCGCCGTAGAAGATCACCCGCCTGAATCTTGCGAAGAAGCCGCTGTCGCGAAGTTCGTCGAAGAAATCATATACCGCATCGTCGCGATACCATGTCCACCCGTGGGCCATCATGCCAAGCATGGACCAACCGTTCGCTTCGACGAAACTGTAGCCCCAGGGCATGCGGTCCGTTCCGCGCTCATAGATGTGGTCGAGGTTCTCGAATGTCACAATCAGCGTGTCGCCGCGCTCGACGTAAAGCGCCGAGTGCTCGGAGCCAAGACTGCAGAAAAATCCCTCTTTCGCGCCGATCGCGTCAAGTTGCGCGCGCCACTCTTCCGGGCTGATTTCGTCTGCCGGTTCTGTGCCGTCCACGTCTCGTGGCATACCTGCGCCGCCTTCTGCTCGGGTTCCAGTGTCGCTGGCGCGGAGCGTGAATTCAAGGGTGCTTGACCCCGTTGACGGCGGCTTGCGAATAGCGGAGCGTCATCGAAATCAAGGGAGGCTGTCCGTGACGATACGTGTGGTGGTGTGGGGCGAGAACGTCCACGAGCAAACCAATGCGGTGGTTCGGGGGATTTACCCGAACGGCATGCATGCCTGTATTGCCGATGCGCTGAACGAGCATGCCGCGATCGACGCCGGGACCGCCACCTTGCAGGAAGCCGAGCATGGCCTGCCGCAGGCGCGGCTGGACGAGACCAATGTGCTGCTGTGGTGGGGGCATGCGGCCCATGGCGATGTCGATGACGCGGTTGTCGAGCGTGTGGCCGAGGCCGTCTGGTCCGGCATGGGGTTGATCGTCCTGCATTCGGGTCATTTCTCTAAGATTTTCAAACGATTGATGGGGACGCCCTGCAACTTGTCCTGGCGCGAGGCGGGTGAACGCGAGCGGATCTGGGTCACTGCGCCGAACCACCCAATTACAGCCGGGCTGCCGCAGTTCTTCGAGCTGGAGAGCGAGGAAATGTACGGCGAGCCCTTCGGCATTCCCGAGCCGGACGAGACGGTGATGATCGGCTGGTTCCAGGGGGGCGAGGTGTTCCGCTCGGGCGTCACATACCGGCGCGGGGCAGGGCGCGTGTTCTATTTCCAGCCCGGGCACGAGACCTATCCGACCTATCACGATCCAATGGTCCGGCAGGTTCTGCGGAATGCCGTACTCTGGGCGTACAACGGCGAACCGCGTCTGACCGCCGTGACCGATGCGCCGAACCGGCCCGTGGAGAAAGCTCCCGAGAAGATCACCGCGCGCGGCCCGAGGCTTCACGCGGACGGCGAGGAAGGGTTCCGCTGATGCGGCTTCTGATCCTCGGCACGGGCGCAATGGCGAACACACATGCGACAGCCTTCGGCGGTATCGACGGTGTCAGGCTGGCGGGCTGTGTGGATATCGACAGGACGCGGGCCGAGGCCTTTGCGGCGCGTCACGGAATTGACCTGGTCTTCGACACGTTGACCGATGCACTTTCCAGTGGAGGTTTCGACGCCATCGCGAATGTCACCCCCGATGCGCTTCATTTTCGCACATCCATGGAGGCAATGGCAGCAGGGTTGCATGTCTTTTGCGAAAAGCCTCTTGCCGTGACCCACGGCGATGCGCGCCACATGACGGAGGCCGCGGCACAAGCCGGTTTGATTAACGGCGTCAACCTGACCTATCGCAACGTGGCCGCGCTTCAACGGGCGCGCGAAATCATCGGACAGGGAGAAATCGGCGAGGTCCGTCATTTTGAGGCATCCTACCTGCAGAGCTGGCTGACCCAGCCTGCCTGGGGTGACTGGGCGACCGAAGAGAAATGGTTGTGGCGGTTGTCGAGCAAGCATGGCTCGACCGGGGTTCTGGGGGATGTCGGAGTCCACATCTTCGACTTCGCCACCTATGCCATTGGCAGCGACATCCGCACCATCACCGCACACCTCAAGACCTTTCCTAAGGCGCCGGGCGACCGGATCGGAGAATACGATCTTGATGCCAATGACAGCATGTTGATGACGGCAGAGCTGGGCTCGGGGGCATCCGGTGTCATTCATGCGTCGCGTTTCGCGACCGGGCATCTGAATGACCTGCATCTTCAGGTTTTCGGAACACATGGTGGGCTTGAGATCACGAACAGGGGTGACCTGGGCAGTATCCGGATTTGCAGCGGCGCAGAACGGGAAACCGCAACGTGGCGCGATCTGCCGCTCTCGCCGGTCGTGACGAACTATCAGCGCTTCGCCGAAGCGGTCCGAACGGGGCGGCCCATGAAGCCGGATTTCGCGACGGCGACGCGGCTTCAGGCCGTCATCGACGCAGCATTCGAAGCCCACAGGGTCATTCCCCGCACGGAAATTGCAAGTTGATAGAAATGCCGGAATTTTTGCCGCGCGGCTCTTGAAGCCCGGAGCAATGACGGATACATGCACGGCATTGGCGCGGGGTGGAGCAGCCCGGTAGCTCGTCAGGCTCATAACCTGAAGGTCGTAGGTTCAAATCCTACCCCCGCAACCAACAAGACCCTACCAACGCCGCCCTCAGCCGAGGCGGCTTTTTTTGTTTCTTCACAGGCATACTCCAGGATATTTGCGAGTGTACCAACAAGGATGACATCGGGCATTCCGCGTTTCTCGCCTCGGCAACCTTCGATGTGGTCTATCAATGAGCGGACAATTTCCATGGCCTGCTGGCGCGACGCGTCGTCGGTGAACAGAATTTGGAGTTCCTTTACCTTGCGGCGATAGTGATCCGCGATGTTCGGGTGGAGCACGACTGTTGACAACGAGCCAGCCTCTCTCAGTTGCCGTTCTAGGGCCCTCTTGCGGTTCTCCAGTTCCTTGAGCGACTCCCGGACGGTGCCCGGATCGCCGTCGCCGTCGGTAATGTAGGCGAGGCAGCGATCAATACCGCGTTGCACCTTGGCCAATTCCTTTTGCAGCCGTAAGCCGTCGTTTGTTCTGGAACACCGGAGCCGTTCAACTTCCTCCTGGTATGCGGTTGCGAATTCTTCAACCAAGTCTTGCCGGCCGTGCAAGATCTCCCGAAGGCCATCGAGCACGCGTTTCTCTAGTTCAGCGGCTTTGATGCCCACCGGGCTGGAGCAGGTGCCACGTTCCCGCTTCGCGGAGCAGGAGTAGCGCTCGCGGTTGATTATGGTCATGTTGCTACCACAGGCGCCGCAGCGAACGAGGCCGGACAGCAGCCGCTTCTTTGTCTGACGGCGGTTGCCCCGGAGCGAGCTGTAGCGTTCCTTGATGACTTGTACTGATTCCCACCTCTCTTCGTCGATGATCCGCAGATGCGGGACCTCGGTCGTGACCCATTCCGATTCCGGGTTTGGCCGGGACAATCGCTTTCCGGTCTCGGGGTCTTTCAGGAAGGCCTGGCGATTGTAGATGATGCGGCCCCGATAGAGCTCATTATTGAGGATACCGTTCCGGCGCTGACGGCTGCCGTTGATCGTCGAGGCGTTCCAGAGCCCGCCACGTGGGCTCGGAATGCCCTCTTCGTTCAGGCGGGAGGCCATCTTGCGCGGAGCTAAGCCGTCGGCGTACTCCCTGAAGATGCGGCGAACGATTGCTGCTTCCGCCGCATGGATGATGCGCTCGCCGGTCGTAACGGAGCCATCGTCTTGCATGGTCCGAACCATCTCATAGCCATAGCTGTTGCCTCCCGGGATCTTGCCGGCCTCGACTCTGCCGCGCTGGCCGCGACGGGTCTTTTGCGCCAGGTCTTTCAGAAAGAGCGCATTCATGGTGCCCTTGAGGCCAATGTGCAGTTCGCTGATCTCTCCCTCTGCGAGGGTGATGATGCGGACACCCGCATGGTTCAAGCGTTTGAAGATGGCAGCGATGTCCTCCTGATCACGGCTGATCCGGTCGAGCGCTTCGGCCACAACGAGCTCGAACTCGCCTGACCGAGCATGTTCAAGAAGGCTAAGCATGCCCGGTCGGTTCTTTAGGAATCCACCGCTGATCGCGGAGTCGCTGAAAACCTCGGCAATGCGGAACCCTTCAGAGCCCGCCCGTTCGCGACACAGCCTGACCTGATCCTCGATCGATGCCTCGCTCTGCATATCGGAGGAGTAGCGTGCGTAGATTGCGGCTCTCATGGCATGTCCTTTCGCGCTGTCGGTCGGACTTGGTGCGGTGGATGCTTGCGCCGCAGTGACATCAAAGACGCCTGCAGTTTGCGCCCGGCATCGATCTGCTGGGCCTGGATGTAATGCTGCTCAGTGGTGCGTGGGTCAGTGTGGCCGAGGATGGGAGGCGCGATACCGATATGTTTCGGATCTTCGACGGCCACAGAGGTCACCGCGCAATCGCGGAAGAGATGCGGATTGATTGGTCGACCGAAGGCTCGCTTGGTGGTTCGCGTGATGGCCTCGTAGACGTTGTCCTCGCGCATAGGGTCTCCGCACTGCGTGATCCAGAGCCTGCCGCTGTCACTTCCTTGCAGGAGCTGCGGGCGAACCACATCGAAGTAGTGCTTGAGATAGGGGACGAGGCAATCGGGTACCGGGACCTCCACGGGTTTCCGCGCCTTCATCTCCGAGGCTCCGAACCGCAACTCGTAGCCTACCGATGTGGACACCAGGTTTGAGCCAATCTCGATCCCCGTGAGGTTCCTCAGACGCATCGTGGGGCAGGCGATTAGGAGCGCGACCATCAGCGCGTCGCGGAAGCGAGAAGGCCCGTGACGAGACGGTGGGTTTGCGATCAGGTCGTCCATTAAGCCAATCGCCCAAGCCAGGATCTCGGCGGCCGGGCGGAGCCGGATATGCTTGTTCTTGGTGGCAACAACGCGGGTCTCTAGCGCGCCGACGATCCATCGAAGCCACTGCCAATCATCCTCAGGTGCAATGGCCTTGGCGACCGCCAGCAGTTCCGCCAGGCGGCCCCAGACAGTCCATGGGGCCACCTGATCCTGCAGTTCCTCCAGATAGCGCCGGATTGCGTCGCGCGTGATCCTGTCCGGAGCTGACTCTGCTGGATCAAAGCGTCCTGACCCGATGACGAAGGTGAGCCAGCGGCCGTAACCCTTGCGGTATTTCTCGCGGGTGTCTGCACACCAATGGTGACCCGGGCCAACAGTCCCATCCAGTAGATCCCCCGGCGCAAGAGCGGCCCCCCAGGCTAGGCGGTCCGGCTCCGGCCAGGCGTGCAGCGGTAGGCACCGCCGGGTTGGATCTTCGAAAGGCAGGAGCTCGGTCATACCGCACCCTTTCCACGCGCATTTGCGACGGAGGCCTGGTAGTGCATCAACGCCGAACGGCGTTCGAACTGCGCATAAGACCTCATAGCAGTCCTGAGCGAGTCGTTGAGGACGTAGGCCAGCGTCGTGACGTCGCCCGGTTGCTTGAGGCTGTGGATTTTGCCTGCAATGCTGCGGAAGAGATGCGCATTGATCGTTAGGCCGGTGTGCTCGAGGATCATCTCTTTGACGAGCCGCGACGGTCCACTCGAAGCTTTCAGACCACCGTTCATCGCCGGGAAGAGGAAGTCCGAGGTCTCACCAAGAAGATGTGGCCGCGCCGTTTTGACATAGAGGTCCAGAAGCGCTGTCGCCTCTAGTCCCAACTCATAATCGAGCGCCTTGCTGTTCTTCACCTCTTCGGCGGGGATATTGATGAGCGTGCGGCTCCGACGACCTTTCTGCACACGGCGCATGTGGTTGATCAGGTTGAGCGAGGACAAGTTGCCTGGTCGCATCGGCGCATTCAGAAGTATCTCTACCACGAGCGCCGCCTGCATCATCAACGCGGCATTGCGTGGCCGTGTGGCGATGGTTTTCTCGGCCTTGGTTACCAGCGCCTGGGGCAGGTGCGACAGCTTCGCCAAGTTGGCTGGATCGTCGAGTTGCAGAAGGCGCTGTCGGTTCTTTTCCCGCAGCCCGTCGGCATCACGCCCGAGGCGACCAACGATGCGTTTGATCTCGGCGAGGTCTTCGTCTGGCAACTGCACGTGATGGCGTGCGATCGCTTGAAGCCCCACGGCCACGCCCTTGATTGCCTCGGTCGGCTTGTCGCCGAAGCGACCCATCATCCATCTTAGAGCCGTCCTGAGGTTTTCCAGTTCCACCAGCACAGCGAGACTGGCGATCTTATCGATCGGCTTGCCGGAACGAACCAGGGCGGAGGCCACCATACGAATCTGGAACCGGCGATGACCGATGGTCTTGGGACGCAGAGGCTTTGGTGGACCACTGCCGTCCAGGAGATCCGGGTTCGCCAGCCGGTCTGTCCAGCGATCAACATCTTCCAGAAAGGAAACCGGGAAGGCCTCGAAGGGAATGGTCCAAGGTTCTTTCTTCCGCGGCGGTGGCGCCAGGTGAACCTGTGGCCAGTCAGCAATCTGGTCCTTCAAGCGGTTCCAGGTCTTCACCGCGTTGGCGACCACGGCTCCTGGCTTGTTTTTGAAGCTCTCCTCAATCAGGGCTGTGCGCAGATCGCGGACGTGATCATCTGATACATCTGCAGGGGCCACCTCAAGCGCAGAACAGAACTGAGCGAGCTGGGTCAACTTCCACCGATCATGCTTGTCAGCAACCATCTCCAGCAGCTTGGCCCATTCCGGGCTCGGCGCTCTCAGCCAGTCATTGCGCTCCCGCGATGCGCCCGTCAGTTTCAGGGCCTTCAGCGCGCCGCTCTTGATATTCTGGAAACGCTTCTTGGTGATCCCGTGCTGGGCCGGGTGAACCCGCCGCAGCCGGACATGCAGCCAGTTGATGTTCGCTGGGGTGGTTTCGAGATTTCCGCCGACCAGACGGGCAATGGCCTGGATATCCGATTTGAGATCCCTGCGCCGAGTGGGCGACAGGTCATCGACCCGATCAAGGCGCTCGATCACGTCGCCAAGAAAGAGTTGTTCCTCAGAAACGAAGGTACTCCGCTTCGGCTTCTTGTTACTTGTACCAGTCATCGGGATACCTTTCTCGTAGCTATTGCGTCCCTCGGGTGGACACGGGTGGCCAGCGCCGCCCTCTCGGGAAGCCGTAACACAAAAATCCGGGACGGATTGCGCGGGCACGTCTTCCCGACGTTCGGATAAAGCCCTGACAACATTGAACATCTGTGGACAGCTCTGGTCATCGCACCAACCGGTCGCGAACGAAGTCATCGAGATCCCTGGGACGGATCCGCCATTGGTTGCCGAGCTTGGCGGCTGGCAACTCTCCTTTTGCGATCCAGCGGCGGACGGTCTTCTCTGAGACCCGTAGTATGTCCTTCACTTCAGGGATCGTGAGCAGCCGCACCGGTGTCTTTTGGAGGCTATTCGACACAACGACCTCCTTCACCTGGCAGTGAGGATTGAAGGCGGTTCCTCGATGGAGGAATTGCTTCCAGCGCCTCGCGTGCTGCGGCTCTCGCCAACAGTCGAACAAGCGCACGCAAGGCCTCACCTGTTTGTTCTGGTGGGCTCGTGAGCCCATAGTCCTCGGTCCCTCGGCCGGAACATGAGATAGACAAAGCGACCTCCGTCACTCAAATGAGTGTCGCGATCATCCATCTCAGTGGCGAATGGACCGTTCCGTCTCGGCTTCGGGGTAAGCCCTCTTGGGCATTGCTTTCCCGCTACTGAAGCTCGGCGTAGACCGGTCGGCTTGGGCAGTTCTAGCGACGTATACCCTCAGCCCTCCAGCGCTTTTTTTGTGCCCCTCAGCTTGGCCAAGGAGCGCGCTGGTCTTCCCCATATACGAAAACCCTACAACATACGGGCAAGTCAAGGAAAATCGCACCACATCTGGTGGCAAGATGCCGTTGCCTTGGACAACAGAGGCCAATGGCGGCCAAGCATGGCCAAGCAGACATCTGACGAAAAGACTCAGAAGACCGCCTAGAGCCCGTTGCGGTCTTTGCGGAGGCTTGACTGGATGAGGGCCGCAATAGGCCAACTCAGATTTCCATATCGCGAGCCTTGTGATCAAAATTTTGGGAAATTCCACTTGTGTGGTACCATCGCCTCCATTGCGGTCGAGAAGACCGGAGACACACGGGGGGTAAATCAATGAGGACTATAATTGGAAACGCGGCTTTCGCCGTGTCTTTGGCGGTTGCCACGCAAGCTCTTGCTGGCAGTCACGCAATGTCGACGGAAGAGGTTTTAAACAAGCACCTGACCGCCTTCGGCGCGGGCGACGTGGACGCTCTGATGGAGGACTACTCCGAGGATAGCGTCATTATTCTGCAGTCTGGTGCCCTGGAAGGCCCGGACGCGATACGGGCGCTTTTCGAGGCACTTGTTGCTGAGTTCTCCAAGCCGGGGATGACCTTTTCGCTCGATGCCACTCATATAAGCGGCGAAGTGGCGTTTATCGTTTGGCATGCTGAAACGGCCGACAACGTATATGAATACGCGACTGACACCTTCGTCATCGAAGACGGAAAGATTCAGACACAAACTGTAGCCTTCGCCGCGACCCCCAAATAGTCATGCGGCATGCGGTTACAGCCGCAATATTGGCGGGGGCCCTGGGCTGGGCCCCTGCTTACGTTGCGAGGCCATTATTGGTGGCAGAGACTGCGTAATCGCTTAGATGGCAAAGATACTTCAATGATAACTACTTTCGGTTAGGACCAGCATCCGCTGTGTCCGCAAATCAGATATTCGAGAATGCGTCAGGCGTGCGCGCCTGGTTGAACTGGTCAGATGTCCGATCTGAGCCTCGAGCCGATATCGCAAATGTTGTGCAGACACGGAGCACACTTCCGGGTAGCGTAGAACTCCTAGTTATGAACAATGAAACAATAAGGGGGAGGGAAGATGACAGTCTTCTTGATAGCTGATGTAAAGGTCACCGACGACGCCTGGATACCAGAGTATGCGAGCAAAGTTCACGATATCGTTGCGAAGCACGGCGGCAAGTATCTGTCGCGGAGTGGGAACATCGACACGATTGAGGGTGAGGGCCTCGACACCACACTGATCGCCCTCATTCAATTTCCTTCGCGCGAGGCTTTGGATGCATTTGCAAACGACCCTGAGTACGCTCCTTTTGGAAAGGCACGGCAAGCCGGCAGTATTAGTCGGTTCCATGTTATCGATGACACCGATCTCGCAGGAGCAATTCCTTATCTTCCAGCGGCGGGCTAAGTGCCGGGCCTCCAATTAGTTAAGTCCAAACATGTCTCGGGGGCTTTGATGTCCTCGAGACACCTATGATCCTAGGGACACCGCGAATGGCCAAAGCAATTCACAGCATGATCCGTGTGCTGGAGAGTGAGAGGTCACTGGACTTCTACAAGAGGGCGTTTGGCCTGGAAGTCGCGGACATTTTCGATTTTGAGAGCTTCACTCTGATCTACCTGTCCAACCAAGAAACCGAGTTCGAGCTCGAACTGACCGTGAACAAAGGGTACGAAGGTTCCTACGACCTTGGAAACGGATATGGCCATATTGCTTTCAGCGTCGACGATATCGAAGTGGAGCACGAAAGGCTTTCATCGCTGGGGTTCAAACCTGGTGACGTTAAATCGTTGGCTCACGAGGGTAAGAAGCTCGCAACCTTTTTCTTTTTGGAAGACCCCGACGGCTACAAAATCGAGATCCTCCAGCGCGAGGGTCGCTACCTCTAGGATTTTCAATTAGTAGCCTTATAGCAGGAATCCGACGACGGCTCTGTCCGCGCAGCGGTCATCGGGCAGTTTCAGCGAAGTGGCTGCTTCAGGCCGAAGCGGGCGTTGAAAATTCGCCGCCGCCATGGCGATATGGTGCATCATGAAACGCCCATTCTTGGATAACTCACGTGCAAGACGCCTTTTTCTGGACAGGCATTTGTTGCTGCATCCCGGAGCTGGGCCTGGTTGTGGCGCTGATCTCGACGACGTGCTTCGGGACATGGGTTTTGTGCAAGTCGACAGCGTCAACACGCTCGCTCGCGCACACGACATGATCCTATGGTCGCGCCGTGGCCAATACCGACCGAAGTCCCTCGAACACCTTGTCTCCCGCCATCGGACGGCATTCGAGCACTGGACGCATGACGCCGCGGTCATCCCGATGCAATTCTATCCAATGTGGCGCCTGAAGTTCGCCCGTGATGAAATGCGGATGCGGGCGCGCTGGCCACAGGGGCGTCGCTCTGGCTGGGAAGCCGAAATCGAAGCCGTACACCGCCACATCGCCGACTACGGTCCTGCATGTTCGCTCGATGTTGGCGACGGCGAAAAGAAGTCATCGTCCGGCTGGTGGGACTGGCATCCGTCCAAAACGGCTCTCGAATTCCTGTGGCGATCAGGACAATTGGCTGTCTGCCACCGTCAGGGTTTCCGAAAGTTCTACGACTTGGTCGATCGGGTGATACCGGCAGAGCATCTGAATGATCGTAGAGACGCTCGCGAAATCGTCGATTGGGCCATGTCTGCGGCGCTTGAGCGTCTGGGGTTCGGCACTAGCGGAGAATTGGCCGCCTTCTTCGACATCGTCACGCGAGACGAAGCGAGGGCCTGGTGTGCAGAAGCGATGTCCACTGGGCGCGTTCTCGAGGCAGATTTTGAGATGGCCGACGGTTCCCTTCGCCGCAGCTACACGACCGAGAGGGCTCTCGAGTGCTCCGCTAGGCTGCCCGAGCCGTCCGCGCGTGTCCGCCTGCTGTCCCCGTTTGATCCCGCCTTGCGCGACCGGGCCCGCGCCGAACGTCTGTTTGGCTTCCATTACCGGATCGAGATATTCGTCCCCGAGGCCAAGCGACAGTATGGGTACTATGTCTTTCCCGTGCTGCAAGGCGACCGAATCATCGGACGGCTTGATGCAAAGCGTGCTGGCCGCACGCTGATCGCGCGCGCATTTTGGCCAGAGGCAGGCGTGCGTATGGGAAAAGCGCGTTCCTCCGGCCTCGAAGCAGAACTAAGTCGCATCAAAACGCTCGCCGGAGTTGATGATATCGAGTTTGTGAGCGGGTGGAAGCGCTTGTGACCGCCAGACTAGGGTCGTTTGCGGCTTTAGAGTAAAAGCGGCGTGGCATGGACAGCGCGGTATCCTTGCACTGGCGATGACTAGGTTGCTGGCGTGTATCTTTTCGGAAACTATCGATTTAGCCAACCTGGCCAACGATTGTCTGGAGAGCTCTAATGGACTTTTTGACCGACCCTTTTTTGGTGCCAAAGGATCGCTTTGGTGGACCGGTTCTGGTAACCGGCGCGGGTGGTTGCATCGGCGCGTGGGTCGTGTCGATCTTGACGCGCTCCGGCGTGCGTTGCCTCGCCACCGATGTGCTCGACAACCGCGCCAGACCTTCCTTGATCCTGGGCGAGGACGCCTCCGCCACTCTCGATTGGGCAACTTGTGACGTCACAGACGGCACGGCCGTCAGGTCATTGGTCGACCGGTGTGGGATACAAGCGATCATCCACCTCGCCGGGCTACAAGTGCCATTCTGCGCTGCGAATCCGGCGCTTGGAGCAAGGGTAAATGTGGAAGGCACAATTAACATTCTGGAGGCAGCGCGTAAGGCCGGGATCAAGCGCACCGCCTATGCCTCTTCGGTGGCAGCCTTAGGATTGCCCTCAGGAGGCCCATACAAAGCGACACTCTATGGCGCATACAAGCTCGCTAACGAGCAAACCGCTCGCATCTATTGGGATGACTGGGGCGTACCCTCGATCGGATTAAGACCGAATGTCGTCTATGGAGTTGCGCGAGACCAGGGCATGAGCTCGCTCAACACCTTGGCGATCCAAGCCGCGGTGCTGGGGCAAGCGTTCGAGATTCCTTACACCGGGCCCTATAGTTGGCTCTACGCTGGTGAAGCCGCCGCGGCCTTTATCTCTGCAGCCTCCCAAGATGGTGCCGGCGCCCCGGTCTTTGATCTCAACGGGCGCTGCGAAACCATCGAGCGCGGTTTATCGATCCTGCGGCGGATTGAGAACTCTGCTGAAGTGAGTGCGTCCGGCGACCAGTTCCCCTTCCCCGCGGACCTCGACGAGACCCCCTTGCGCGCTCACGTCCCGGCCTATCCAGAGGTAAGCCTTGAAGATGGAATTGGAGCAACGCATCGCGCGTTCAAGCAGCTCGCAGCTGAGAACCGTCTGCCGCCGCTGACTGCGTAGACATGCCAGCGAAACTCTGGGTGCGATACACTTCTTCGGACGTCCCCCGACGGCGCCCATACAGTGTCAGCATCTACCAGAATGGGGCGATGGAATCATCGGCCAAGAGCGAAGCCCCAGGCGACCCTTCACAGCCCAAAGCGAGCAGGACCGCGCAGCGTAATGAGCCGGCGATCAGAGTTCCTTTTCGGGGCGTCAAAATTCTATCGAGATCTTTGGAAACAAGGCTTGATCCAGTAAGATAGCGTTAAGTTCCGAGATCGGTTCCAGGATGACAACCTCTGCGCTGCCCTTTTCGCTAGATGTCGCTACGCGTGAATTACACGTCGATGGCACGCTCGTTTCCATCGGCGCGAGAGCCTTCGATGTTTTGGCCCTCCTTGCTTCCAATAGTGAGCGCGTTGTTACAAAGCAGGAACTCTTGGAAACTGTATGGGGCGGACTCGCGGTAGAAGAGGGCAACTTATCGGTTCAAATCTCAACGCTTCGCAAAGCTCTCGGAGCGAAATCGATTTCAACAGTTCCCGGCGTCGGCTATAAATTGGCGCTCGGAGATGTTCATGCGCCATCAGTGCGAGGACCTGCACTGCCTGATATCCCGTCCCTAGCAGTGCTGCCTTTTGCCAACCTCACCGGTGACGCGTCGCAAGAGTATCTTGTGGAAGGCATAGCCACCGAACTCATTGGTGCGCTCACGAAGATCTCGGGCCTTTTCACCATCGCGGCGACGTCCAGCTTTTCATACAAGGGTCGCACAGTGCACCTACCAGATGTGGGCCGTGAATTGGGAGTGCGCTACGTACTCGAGGGTTCGGTTCAGCAGGCGGGACAGATTCTACGAATCTCGGTGCAGCTCGTAGAGGCCACAACCGGGCGTGTAATATGGTCTGAACGCTTCAACGGCACACTCGAAGGTATCTTCGAATTGCAGGACCGTTTGACTGAGAACGTCGCTGCCGCGATAGAGCCCAACTTACGATCCGCCGAAGCCATTCGGAGCCGTGAAAAGCCACAGAACGACCTGCGCGCCTATGATCTTTGCCTCCGGGCCGAGCCTATGATCCGCTTCACATCTAAACCAGAGGATTTCGCCAGCGCTTTCGGCTTGCTCGATGAGGCAGTGGACCTTGATCCAGGCTATGCCTATGCGAAGGCGCTAAGATGCTGGTCCTATACAGGGGCTTGTGGCGGCCGGTTCATCTCCCACAGCGACGCGGTGCACATCCTGCCCGACGCTTATGGACTTCTCGATAGCGGCACCAGCGATGCGATCACACTTGCCTACGCTGCACACACCGTAGCCTATCTCGACAAGGGTGCCGAGATCGGTCTGGTGGCGATCCGTAGAGCCAAGTCGCTAAACCCGAATTCCGTCACAGTGCTTTGCTCCTCAGGCTGGATTCATGCATATTTAGGGCAGTTCGAAATAGCACTTTCAGACGTTGAACGGGCTTTGCGTCTTAACCCGCTTGACCCGAGTCATGGCTTCGCACGCAGCGCGTTGGGCCCTATTATGTTGGGCCTCGGTCGTACGAACGAAGCCATTGCCATGCTCGAAGACTCCTATCATGAGGCTCCGACCTACGGTTCAACTGTGTTTTCGCTCGTGTGTGGGTATTGGCGATCCGGTCGCCTGGAGGATGCAAAGCGTATGGCACGCGAGTTATTGAAGATTAATTCGGACCTGACCCTGAGATACACGCTGGATACAACGCCGTTCAAATACCCGCCAATCCTGAAGTTGTTCAGTGACGCACTGCCTGCTTGCGGCATACCTGAGGTTTGAAAAACAGAAATCGATCAAAGGCATCGGGAGTTGGGCGCAAGAATGTCGCTGTTTCCGCTGATGCTATGGAACCACCTCACCGCAACAGGTTGTCAACGCGGATACGGGCAGCTTCGCGGAGCGCACGCCTGGAAAGCTCTTTTTCGGGGTCTGGCTCCCTCCGGAGGAAAACAGTCTCGAGTAGGTCGATCACTTGCCAGAATTCCGCTTTAGAGGTGTAGCGCGGTTTGTGTATCCCGGGGACGCGTTTACTGAGATTGGAATTGCTGTTCAAAATGGTCATTGGCTCAGCTCCTAAGTGCGGCATTACGAACTTGTTTGAGCTATTTCTTGGACCATTCCGTTCTTAAGTGTCCTTTTTCAGCGGCTTAAACTTTCTAAAGCGGCCTTAAACTTTCCTTTTTACGCAGTTCTATGCATTAGAAATCTAGAAGAACCGAAGATGAGCAGGTCTCGACGCAAGTTCGACGGCTAACCGCGACGATGCTCGGCCCGCGAACGCTTCGAGGTAAACCGAGCAATAATTACTTTGTCCTGTGTGCTGATCTTGATTGGTGATTTGCTCAGTGCAGCCGCGCTTTGACCTTGTAGGCTTCGACCGTTTCTTCGCCCAATGCTATTAATGCCTCTAATCGATGCAATCCTTCGATCAAGACATATCCATCGCCGTCCTCCCGAACTCGGATTGGAGTTCGCTGCCCGTTCTCAAGAATGTCCTCGGCCAACAACAATACCTTATCTGCTTCAAGCGTCTTCCGCCGTTTAACCGGCACACGGATCGAAGCGATGGCGATGGTCTCTTTCGTCAGCATGCCCAAGCTTGCACGCAATATTCCATTTTGCCCAGTAAATCCGAAGGATTTCTGTGTCCCGCAGAGCGGTCATTGATGCCGGCTGAGCTGCTGTCGGCTATCCAACTGCACCTGGACTGTCTGCTCCATCCAGCCAGTTCCCTCCCTCCGAATATAGACGTTCGACCTCAGGCCCGGTTATCCCGGGCATTCCCTTTTCTTTGACCTTGTACCCGATCTGCGTCTGCAGATACGCCAGATGCCGATATCCGGTGGGAAACCTCTCCAGAATTGACGTGTCAAGTTCCAGTGAGGCGCCGGGACTTACGGGGTCCATCCTGTCTTTTTCATAGATGGGCTGCCTTCGAACCATGAGCCAAACATCGTCCTCCTTCGAAAGGAAGTCGTAGAAACGCCCAGTAGCAACGACATCGACCAAGACACCATGAACCTCCGCGCGCTGACTAATCGTCATTTTCGTCTGGGCGATTGCCCTGTCATCTCGGATTTCGCTGATGTGGCCGAGGTTGGCGTGAATAATCGATACCCCTGCCTGGAATCCGTTCCGGCGCGCCGAAGCAAAATCCTTCGCGCTCGCCTGAAACCACGTCGCAGCCATCGTTCCATCGTCATGCCAGACTTCGTCAAAAAGGCCCCACAGCCCCGAGTCACTTGCAATAATCCATTGATCTACAAGTTCCCGAATGGCCAGCTTGTCCGACACAAGTGTGCTATTGAGGTCCATTGGCGTTCTCCCTGCACAAGTCCTCACCGATACAACTTTATCAAGTGACCCGGCGGGAGTCTGCGTCGTTCGCAAAGCGTTCATTCAAGGGAAACCGCTTTAAGTCCTCCGAAATGGAAGCGTCGCGGGACTTCGAAAATTCGAGGAGGGAACCCAGTCAAAATCCCGGTGCCTGACCTCGAAATTCGGAATGGTCCCCAAGAAGCTCTCCATAGCGATCCGCGTGACGGTCCGGGCAAAGCCACTTCCGATGCAGAAGTGCTTGCCTGTCCCGAAGCCGAGGTGGCCACGCGGATTGCGATCGATATCGAACTGGTCGGGCTCGGGAAACTTGCGCTCGTCCCGATTAGCTGCACCGTAGGCGAGAACGACTGTATCGCCTGGAGCAATCCTCTTACCGTGCAATTCGACTTCTCTCTTTGCGGTCCGTTTGAAGCGCTGCGCTGACGTATTGAAGCGTAGAGATTCCTCAATAGCAGCCGGCATAAGGCTGGGATCAGACGCAATGCGAAAGCGCGCTTCGGGGTGATCTGCGATGTTTAGAGCGAAGATGCTCATGAAGCTCGAGAGCGATTCAACCCCTGCCACGACAAACATCGTCGTGGTCAGCATGACCTCACGTTCTGTGAGGCGCTCGCCATCGACCTCGGCTTCAGCCAGGGCAGTAATCAGATCGTCGGCTGGCTTTGCCCGTCGGATTACAATTTCTTCCGCAAGGAACTCAGTCAACTCTGCGAAGGCTCGATTGAGTTCAGAGTTGCGTCCGCGAAGCTTCTTGTCTGTTGAAATGGACAGAACGACCTGCCGACGCATCTCCTTCGGATCACGTTCTGGCAAACCGAGAAGCCGGAAGATCGACCCCACCGTCACAACGCTTGAGAAGTCTTGGACGAAGTCGAACTCCTCGCGGTCGGCAAATGCAGCAATGGCTTCGCTGACTACGTCCTCAATGACGGGCACCAGCTCCCGAACGGCCTTAGGCGTGAAAGCCGCTTGGGCCAAAACACGTAGGCGATCGTGGTGAGGCGGGTCTGTCGTCCCCAGCGTGCCACCGGATCGACCGGGTATTTCGTCTACAAGATTACCACTCAACGATGAGAAGGTCTGCCAGTCTTGGGCGGCAGCAAAGACATCTTCGTATCTAGATAAAATCCAGACGCCAGCGGTCTTGCTCCAGTAGCATGGATGTTCATCTCGAAGCCGCTTGTAGCCAGGAAACGGATCAGCATCGATAGACCTTGAGTAGATGTCGAAAGGTTCGGGCATCATCACACCTACGGACATTCCTTTAGAGCATCTTATCACAGATCCACGTCGGATAGACGCGGTGATAAACTGCGCGCCCAAACGGCAGCTGTGTCCGCGATCCGGTCAAAGAGCCTGATCTGGTCCAAGTCCGCTCCCGCACAAAGCAGACGTTCCCGCCGAAATCCGCGCCGTCGGCTCCGTCAATGACTGGATGGCGGGCAAGACTGGTCATCCGCCAGAAATGCTCAGATGACTGGGAAGGGCCCAAAGGCGCCATTCCCAGTCGCGCGACTTTCTTCAGTGACGTGGCGGTCGAAATTCGTTGCTCACACATTGTCCCTTGGAAGCCTGTGCCGAGCGGACAGGTGCATTCATTACCATTGGCTATCCGCGAGACACCGAGCTAAATCCAATTGACAAGCGCTGGCTCTCAGCGCGCAACGAACGAGTTCGGAGATCGAGGTGCCATCAAAATTGCTCAAGCTAGATCAGAAACTGGATCGTATCCGCAGTGGAAGCTACACGCCCCGGGACTTTGTCATTGCGGACGCCAAGGACGGCGACATGGGGGGCGGCGCTGGCGCAACGGGGATCGATAGCGAGACCGGACTTGCCAAACCGATATCGGTTTACAGATCCGCCATGAAAGAGATGGTTGCCTCTGACCTGATCGATATCATGTTGATGTCGCTTTCTTCCGCCGAGGCGCTTGCTGCGGAAACTGATTTTCATTCGTATGACGTGACACCCGCCGTTCGGTTGAACGAGGGTACGGACATCTGGGGATTTCGAGGTGCGAGCTACCGAGCCCACGCAGCGCAGGCATTTCGAACCGCGCGGATAGACCGGGCGCGCGCGCTTTGCGACCTGGGGCTCTATGCGGTGACGTTCTACAACGATGTCGAACGTGACGTGGCTACTTTGGAAGCTTATTCCCGGTTTCGCGATGAGGCCGGCGCGGCCGGCATGAGGCACTTTCTGGAAGTTTTCAATCCGGCGTTTCCCATCGATACGGGCGGCGAAGATGTCGGGGTCTACATCAACGACGCCATCGTGCGTTGTCTTGCCGGGGTCGCGCGTGCAGATCGGCCGCTTTTTCTGAAGATGCAGTACAACGGCCCACGTGCGATGGCCGAACTTGCCGCATTCGATCCCGAAAACCTTATCGTTGGCATACTTGGTGGAAGCGCCGGGACGGCTCGGGACACTTTTGAACTGATAAGCCAGGCCGAGCGGTTTGGAGCCCGAGTGGCGCTCTTCGGCCGCAAGATCTATTTTGCCGAGGACCCTGTGGAAATCGTCCACTCGATGCGGCGGGTGGTCGAGGGAGACATTTCGCCTGAGGAAGCGGTCGTCGCCTATCACGATCACCTTGGGAAATCGGGGATATCGTCCATCCGGACTCTTGAGGCCGATCGACAGGTGACCGACCCGATTTTGATGGCGGAGGCCAAATGAGGCTGGGATTGGCCTCGCGGCGAGGCATCCTGACTGGTGGAACATGGTGTGCCGATCACAACAAACTGGTCTCGGACTGGCCCTCCGAAGAAATGGTCGTGGAAATCCTGACCAATGACGTGCGGGGCGGCGGATCGGCCTGCAATCTTGCGGTCGACATGAAGCGCCTGGATCAGGATATGCCCGTCTCGACGATTGGCCTTGTCGGCGACGACGAGGACGGAAAAATTCTGCTGGCCGAGGCGGATGCAGCGGGAATTGAACGGTCCGGCCTGAGGGTTGCCCATAACGGACGAACTTCGCACACGGATGCGTTTACATCTCAAACTTCTGGACGGCGCACCCACCTGTATCTTCCGGGTACAGCGGCCGAGTTGACGCCTGATCATTTCGATCTTTCTGCCTCAAGCGCCCGCTTTCTTCATCTTGGCCTTCCCGGCGTTCACGCCAAAATGGATGCCGCATGGGGCGACGACCCGAATGGCTGGGTCACGGTGTTGAAGGAAGCAAAAAAAGCCAGCTTTGCCACCAACCTTGAATTGTGCTCGGTCTCGGCGGAACGGATTGCCGAACTGGTTCGTCCGTGCTTGGCGCATTTGGACCTTTTGGTTGTCAATGATTTCGAAATTGCGGCCATCGCCGGTTTGCCCGGCGAATCCGCTTCAGGTGTAGATGTTCAGAGCTGTGTTGACGCGGCCCGGGTGGTGCTCGAAGCGGGAGCGATGCAGCTTGTTGTCGTGCATTTCCCGCACGGAGCCGTCGCGCTCAGTCGAGATGGCGGAGAATTCTCAATCCCTTCGGTTTCGGTGCCTTTGGACTCAATTCAGGGCACCAACGGTGCCGGAGACGCCTTTGCCGCCGGTCTGCTTTATGGCCTTCATGAGAATTGGAGCATAACTGACGCCATCCATCTTGGTCATGCATCGGCGGCGGCTTCGATGCGCGGCCTTGGAACCACCGATAAGGTGGTTTCCTGGCGCGAGTGTCTTGACCTGGCTACCAGGTGGGGGTGGCGCGAAACGCTTTGAAGGGTCGCGCGCTCGTCGCTCGCAACTGGCCAGCGGAGGGCGGGCGTTCTCATGCCGAGCCCGTGTGCCGAAGTTCCAAGCCGTCCGGGCACGGTCGCTCCGACCCGTGACATACCGCAATGCCCGCTTCGTCCGCGAAGCTGACCTTAGGCGCAAAATTCCCAGTGGCGGCTTACGCCGAAAGCGGTCGTTCACCCAAATCTGGCTAGTGACCGCTGTGCGGACATAGCTGCCATTAGGCAAGCTCCATCGGTCCGACATTTGATTCAAAGCAACGCACAGCGCTGCCTAGGGTGATAGCGTCGTGCTCCTTACCAAGCTATCCCTACCAATTGTTGGGGATATTTCGAAGGACGCCAAAATGCAGATCGAAGTCAGTACAGATAACAGCATCAAGGGGAGTGAAGCCATCACGGCCCAAATTATGGGACTGGTACAGCACGATCTGGCCTACCTTGCAGAACATATCACCAGAATTGAGGTCCATCTCAGTGATGCCAACGCCGACAAGACCGGCCCAGATGATGTAAAATGCGTCCTGGAAGCACGCCTCAAAGGCCAGCAGCCTACTGTCGTCACGGATGCGGCCGCAACTTTAGAACAGGCGACGAGGGGCGCAGCTGGTAAGATGAAAAGCGCGCTAGAAAGCACTCTCGGGAAACTAACGAACCGTCGCTAGCGTATCAGGCAACAGTCTTTTTTGTCGCCGATCGATCTACACCCTCGGGCGATAGAGCATCTTACGATAATGGAGGTAGACTATGACAGACGAAGACAAGCTTTGGGCAATTGAAGAGCGGTTTTGGACGGAAGGCGCTGACAGCGCGCGGACGATGACGGCAAAGGGCGCCGTATTTGTTCTCCCTTATCCGCCGGGAATACTTCAGGGCGACACTGCTTGGCGCGAGAGCTTAGTCGCGCAGAGGTGGCGGTCCGTCGTGTTTTCGGAGCGATACTATAAGCAAGAAAAGGATGTTACCGTTTTGGCCTACCGCGTCTCAGCAGAACGCGGAGACACACCGATCTACGAAGCCCTTTGCACATCCACCTACCTGCAGGATGATGGGAAATGGTTGCGAATTGTGCACCAACAAACCCCCATAACATAACCGTTCAACGGCCGCTGCACAGGCCTCCTGTGCTACTGCGACGTTCCCAACGGTCAACGTCCGCTCCGGGCTCGAAGTGGACGCTTGGATGAAACTGCTCGATGTCCGAGAAGCGGACATAGGAGACACTTGGGGCTTCCTGAATTGAGCAAGCAGCGCAAGAAGTCCGAATGTAAAGCGCGCAGAATTCTCCCAGAGCCCGTAGCGCATGCCTGTGCTCTGTTCGCTCGGTCGGGTGTGTGGCGGAAGTCGAATTCGGGGCATTGCGGAGCAATTTGTCCGAATCTGCCATTTTCAGCTAGCGCTTGAACTTATCGCAGTGCCCTTTTTTCGAAGTGCCGTCGATTGCGCGAGGCGATCAAGATGATTGCGAGACAGGCCAACGCATTGCCAAGGAAGATTGCTGCCATAACCAAATCTGCGAGGCAGACAACTGCATAGAGTATGGTCGTGATGTGAGAGATCAGAAATAGCGACCACGTCGTGTAGGAGATGGCCGAGGCACCATTTCCGTCGCGTGCGGCTTTCACGATCTGAGGCACATAGGCTACGATCCTAATTGAATTTATACCTGCAAAAATGCCGAGAATGTAGCTTTGCAAGGTTTGGTGATGCTGATCGAAATAGGTCTTAAGGGCCAATTCGGCCTCGTTTAATGCCTCAAGCATTCCAGCGCCCACCGATTTTGAATTCAATAAACCTGACCTTACGGAAAGGTTTGCAGATTCGCCAAGGCTTCGGACTGAGAGCAATCGACAGCTTAATGCTGCAGTGTGACGCCGTGCGCGATAAAGCCCGTTAGCGCCTTAGGCTCGAAGCCAGCGCTCTTCGGTCTTACTTCAATGACCGCGGTGCAGGCCCAGCGGAGGCTCGATGCTCGCCAATTGTTGGTCCGGAGAGCAACACAACGGCTTTGCCTAGCCCGAAGCAATTCGAGTGAGCTATTCTTTTGCTCCTGCGGCTCTTAGCATCGCGGCCATCTCATCACGATCGCGCTCCAGTGCAAGGCCAAGTGGGGTTAAGCCCGATTTGTCGACCGCCGTTAGGTCGGCTCCAAGCGTTAGCAGTCTCTGCACTGACCCTGTTCTGTTGAAGTTGATGGCGACATGTATGGGCGTAGAGCCATTGCCATTAACAGAGTTAATGTCCGCCCCCGCATCAATAAGCGCCTCCAATGCTTCAATGGAGTTAGAACGTGCTGCATGATGAAGTGGTGTGTCTAGATCGCTGCCAGCTTGAGGTTCCAAGATGGCGTCGCGCTCTAACAACAGTGCCACAATCTCAGGATGATTGGTTTCCGCTGCTTTGTGTAGCGGCAATACTCTGTGGTCATTGGCGCCGATATTCGGATCGGCTCCTGCATCGAGTAAGATTTTGGCAACCTCCAGGTGACCAAATTCAGATGCGAGGCGAAGGGGAGAGTTAACGTCATTGCTATTCTTCATCATGTTTGGATCAGCGCCGTTGCTGAGAAGAATAGCGACCACCTCTGCGTCACCACGGGCAGACGCCCAATGGAGCGGGGGGCCACCCGGCGCACCATATTCGTTTACGTCGGCACCTTCCGCTATCAGTTTGCGAACCAGTTCGGCATCACTGTTTCGCACAGCTTCATGGATGGGGCCCGCGAACAACTGGGCTGCACAAACTATGAGTGCAGAGGTTGCAAAGAAAAGCGCACATGGCGAGGTCGGCTTCAGACTTCTAGTTGGATTCCACTCTGACATGTCTAATCCTCCTATGATCAGGAAGCCACTTTGTCAGAAAGCTGCTGATCGAACTTTGATGCTCATCAACTCAAGCGCATCATCGGTCTCGACCGGCTGCGCCTCCGCGGACCCAACGGCGCCAGAGACGAGTTCCTCCTCGCCGCAACCGCCCAGAACCTTCGGAAACTCGCGAAACTGATCCCCGACACCCCAGCTCCGGCCTGAGCGACCGGCCGAAGCGAATGCGACTGCAATGTCCTCGCGGCCAAAAGGCCGACTTCTTCAACACAATCAGCCCAAAGCAGAAAGCGAAGGCTCACTAGCGGAAGCCGAAGCGGACGGAAGCTCATGTTGTGCTATGCTTGATTGGTCCTTCTGGTGAGCCTCACATGGTCAACCTGGCAAGACTGATGCAAAAAATCTGAGAAAGGATCCGATGCCCCGCAACACCAAGTTAATCCTCTGCCCCGTCAATCTTCGCCACCTGAAGGTGGATTGCAGTGCCTACGAAGAGGCCATCGCTATGGCGAAACGCCGTGGCGCGAAGCTTCTCGT
>NZ_JBLBVK010000036.1:0-92383 GCF_047314965.1 Silicimonas lutimaris
GCCGCCTTCGGCGCCGACCGACCGGGGGGCTCTGCCCCCCCGGGCCCCCCGGAGTATTTCAGAAAAGAAGAAGACCTAGGACAGCCTGTCGGGCAGCGTCAGGCCGCGGAGGATCTCGTCGGCCGGCATGGCGCGCTTGCCCTGGCGCTGGGCCTCTACGATCTGGACGGCGCCAGTGCCGCAGGCGATGTGGAAATCTCCGAGATGGGTGCCCGGGGCGGCGTTTCCCTCTGCCAGGCGCGACCGCAGCAGCTTGATGCGCTCGCCGCCGATTTCGCACCAGGCGCCGGGGAAAGGCGAGAGGCCCCGGATCAGCCGGTCGACCTCGGCCGCGGGGCGGGTCCAGTCGATGCGGGCCTCGGCCTTGTCGATCTTCTGGGCGTAGGTCACGCCTTCCTCGGATTGGGATTGCGGTTGCAGTTCCGGCAGGCGGGCGAGGGCTTCGACGATCAGGCGCGCGCCCATGGCCGACAGGCGGTCGTGAAGGTCGCCGGTCGTCTCTTCAGGGTCGATCGGCGTTGCTTCGCGGAGGAGAACCGGCCCGGTGTCGAGACCGGCCTCCATCTGCATGATGCAGACACCGGTTTCGCTGTCGCCCGCCATGATCGCGCGGTGAATGGGTGCCGCCCCGCGCCAGCGCGGCAGGAGCGAGGCGTGGATGTTGAGGCAGCCATGCGTTGGCGCATCAAGCACGGGCTGGGGCAGGATCAGGCCATAGGCGACGACCACAGCAAGGTCGGCTTCGAGCGCTGCGAACTCCGCCTGGGCCTCTTCGCTCCGCAGCGATTTTGGGTGACGCACGTCGAGACCCAGCGCGCTGGCCCGGTCGTGCACCGGCGAGGGGCGGTCTTTCTTGCCACGCCCGGCGGGGCGGGGCGGTTGAGTATAGACAGCCGCGATCTCGTGCCCGGCCCTGACCAGCGCGTCCAGTGCCGCGACCGAAAACTCGGGCGTGCCCATGAAGACCAATCTCATCGCGCCAGCTTCTTCCACTTTTTCAGCAGCATCTCGCGCCGGGTTCGGCTGAGCCTGTCGAAATACATCCTGCCGTTCAGGTGATCGATCTGATGCTGGACGCTGGTGGCCCAGAGATCCTCGAAATCCTGTCGGATGCGGTTGCCCTGCGGGTCGGTGAAGGCCACGGTCACGCGGGCGGGGCGGATCACCCTGGCGGAGAGGCCGGGCAGGTTGGGCGAGGCCTCGTCCCATTCGAAGGTCTCTTCCGAGGCGGCGAGGATCTCGGGGTCGGCCATGCGGATCGCGCGTCCGCGCTCCTCGGAGCAGTCGACGACGGCAAGGCGCAGCATCACGCCGATCTGCGGTGCCGCAAGGCCGTAGCCGGGCATGGCGTCCATCGTCTCCACCATGTCGTCCCAGATGGCGCGATGCACGTCGGTGATCTGGCCCACCGCGTCGGCGGGGGTGCGCAACCGCTTGTCCGGCCATGGCAGGAAGGATCGCAGGCTCATGCGGCGTAGACCTTCTCCAGCTCTTCCCGCGTTTCGAGGGCGATGCGGTCGAAAGTGACGATGCCGTTCAGGTGGTCGAACTCGTGCTGGGCGCAGACCGCCTCGAAGCCGCTCAGATCTTCCTCGTGCATTGCGCCATCCAGAGATGTCCAGCGCATCGTGAGGCTTTCGGCCCGCTCGACCTCGGCCGTGACGCCGGGGATGGACAGGCAGCCTTCGGGTCCTGAGACGCGGACCTGCGATTCAGTCACTATTTCGGGGTTTATGAGGATCCTGGGCGAGCTCTCGCCGTTCTTCCAGCCCGCATCCATGACGAAAAGGCGCAGTGCCACACCGACCTGCGGCGCTGCCAGACCGCGCCCGGGTGCGGCGTACATCGTCTCAAGCATGTCGGCGGCCAGTTGGCGAACCTCGTCGTCGATCCGTTCGACCGGCGCACAGAGGGTTGCCAGCACCGGGTCAGGCCAGAGGACGATCGACCGGATCACGCGCGCGTCCGTTCCCGCTTCAGCTTCTGCATCTTGCGGGTGATCATCTGGCGGCGGAGCGGTTTCAGGTAGTCGATGAACAGTCTTCCGTTCAGGTGGTCGATCTCGTGTTGCACGCAGGTGGCCCAGAGGCCGCCGAAATGCTCCTCTTCTTCGGTCCCGTCCAGCGATATCCAGCGCACTTTCACCTCGGCGGGGCGTTCGACATCCGCATACTGCTCCGGGATGGACAGACAGCCTTCCTCATAGATGTTGGTTTCCTCCGAGGACCATATGATCTCGGGGTTGATCAGCACCATTGGCCGGGGCGGCGCGCTGTCTTCCTTGACGCAGTCCATGACCAGCATGCGCTGCAGCACGCCCACCTGCGGCGCGGCCAGACCGATGCCGGGCGCCTCGTACATTGTCTGCAGCATGTCGTCGGCCAGACGGCGGACGGAATCGTCGATCTCGCGCACGGTATCGGCGACGGTTTTCAGCCGCGGGTCGGGGTGGATCAGGATTGGTCTGGTCGTCATATGTTCCATCTATGATATGGCGATTGGCCTCGCAAGCAGGGGACTTGCGGTGGACGGCGTACGAGATAGTGTGCGGGCGATCCACAAACAGGCTGTTTCATGAGTTTCGACTTCGATAATCCGCGCACTCTGCGTGGCCGGCACACCAGCAAATACGACGCCATCCAGAACACCTTCGGCTATGACGCGCCCGACATGATCGCAATGTGGGTGGCGGACATGGATTTCGCAGCGGCCCCGGCGATCCTGAAGGCCATGAAGGACGAGGTCGACTATGGCTACATGGGGTATTTCAACCAGCCGCAGAAAGTGAATGCGGCCGTGGCGAACTGGTACCGCGACCGTCATGGCTGGGACATGGAGCCGGGCTGGGTGCGTTATACCCATGGCGTGATCTCGGGCTATGCCGATGTGATCGCAACCTATTCGGAGCCCGGCGATGGCGTGATCCTGTTCTCGCCGGTCTATCACGCGTTCTTCCGCCAGATCGAGGCGATGGGCCGCGTCGCGGTGGAAAGCCCGATGGTGCTGCGCGACGGGCAGTATCATATGGATCTCGACGCACTTGCCGCGTCTCTGACAGGGCGCGAGAAAATTGTCACCTTCTGTTCGCCACACAATCCGGGAGGCCGCATCTGGTCGGTCGAGGAGATCAGGGCCCTGGCCGATTTCTGTGCGGAGCATGACCTGATCCTGATCTCGGACGAGATTCACCTGGACCTGACCTTTCCCGGCGTCGAGCAGGTTCCGACAGTCGTGGCCGCGCCCGAGCACGCGGACCGCATCGCGGTTCTGACCGCCGCGTCGAAAGCGTTCAACATCGCCGGGCTGGAGACCGGGTTGTTGATAGCGCCCGGCGCGGAGATGCGGGCAAGACTGGCGCCGACGATCCTTGACCGCGAATCCTCGCCCAACCGGATGGGCATGGTGGCCATTCGCGCGGCTTTTGAGGAAAGCGGCGACTGGCTGGACGCGGTGCAGGCATACATCGCCGGGAATTTCGAGCTGTTCGCGCAACGTATGAACGCGCTGCCGGGAGTTTCCGTAATGCCGATGCAGGCGACCTATCTTGCCTGGGCCGATTTCACGGGAACCGGCATGGATGACAAGGAGCTGATGGACCGGCTGTTGAAGCAGGCGCATGTGGCGCCCAGCCCCGGCACCCAGTTCCGGACCGGCGGGTCAGGGCATATGCGCTTCAACCTCGCGCTGTCGCGGCCGATGCTGACAGAGGCGCTGGACCGGATCGAGGCGGCGTTCGCGGACCTTCAATAGGATCAGGTTTCGTCCGGTTCGCGCCCGGCCTCGCGCTGGGCGCGCAGCCACTCCCAGCCCAGAAGAAGCAGGACAAGGCCGCCCAGGATCGCGGAGGCGATCTTGATCATGGCCTGTGCTGGGGACAGGACCGCGACGGCCTCGCTGTTTGTGAAAGAGATGTCCTTGAGGATCAGCCTTGCGGCGCCCTGCGCGGCGTCGCCTTGCAGCCGATAGACAGGTGTCGTCGCCAGGGCCTCGTCCATCGCCTGGCGGACCAGCGGGATCAGGCTTCGCTGGAACTCGGCCTTCATCTCTTCGAAGCTCATCTCGCTGTTGGAGGTCTCCAATTCCGCCTTGAAGCGATCTATGAAGGGCTGCCACGCCTTCTTCAGCGCGGCGATTTTCGCGCGGGTAGCGAGTGTGGGGGTCAGTGTCAGATCATCCAGCCGAAGATCGGTGAGGTAGAACGCGCCGTCCTCGTAGCGGATGGCAGTGACCGTATCGACTTCGGTGGTGGCGGCAAGGCTGAATCCTGAGAGCTTGACTTCACCGTATAGCGCCACCTGGCCTTTGTCGCCGGTACCGCGGAAGTCGATCCTGGCATCCGTCAACGTCAGCTCGATCTCATCCGATCCGGATCTGACCGGAAGCGCATCCTCCAGATGGTCGCGTGCGTCAGATTCGGGGATCACCACCTCGAAGTCGGGAACCAAGAGGACGATGGCCAGTGTGACGGCGACAAGCAGACCGACACCCCAGGCGAGGATTCTGGCGACACGCGGCGTCAGGGCATCAGTCCTCGTTGATGTCGCGGTCCCAGACCTTCACCTGGCCTTTCCGAATGCCGACCGCCCGGCGGATCACGATCCATGCAATCAGCGACAGGATTGCGAAGAGCAAGAGCGTAGCCGGTAGCGATCCGGACAGGCCGGGCACGCCGATCAGCAGGGCCACTCCCGTGACAGCTGCGCCGGCGGCGAAGCCAAGGAACACCTGTGCGGGCGCGAGAACCTCAAGGAACGCAAGCGCAAGCGCGCCTACCATCCAGACCCACCAGACCGCCCACATCAGCCGCGTCCCCGCAGCATCTTGAAGGCATCGCCGAAGGCTTCCAGGGCGTTCGCGGGCACCACTATTGTGCTGCTCGATGGGCTCTTGCCAAGGGCGTTAAGAGCTTCGACCTGTTTCAGCGCAACCTGGTACTGTGCCGCCTCGAGCCCGTTCTCGGCGATCGCCTGAGCAACTACGCTGGTCGCGTAGGCTTCGGCATCGGCCTGTACGCGGCGGGCCTTTGCGGCCTGTTCGGCAGCGTAAAGCTCGGCGTCGGCGTTCAGTTCGACCGCGCGCTTCTGGCCTTCGGCCTTGGTGACCTGTGCGCGCCGCTCGCGCTCTGCGTTCAGCTGCTGGAGCATCGCGTCGCGCGTCGCCTGATCCAGGTTCACGTCCAGAATCTCGGCGCGGGTCACCTCGATCCCCCAGTCATCGACGGCATCCTCCACGCTGGCCTTGATCGTCGCGATCAGGGCCGCACGGTTTGCCTGCACCTCGTCCAGCTCCATCTTGCCGATCTCGGCACGGACGATACCCGCCACGGTCGTGGCAATTGCAGCGTCGACGTCACGGATACGGTACACCGTCTTTTCAGGCTCGAGGATGCGGTAGAATACGCTTGTGTCGACCTGCACCAGCACGTTGTCAGCGGTAATCGCGTCCTGGCTGGCGGTCGGAAGCTGGCGTTCCAGAATCGAGATCTTGTGCGCCACGCGATCGAGAAACGGAACGATGAAGTTTATGCCGGGTCCCAATACGGTGCGCAGGCGGCCGAACCGCTCGACCACGTGCTTTTCCGACTGTGAGACTATCTTTACGCCCTTGTAGACGCAGAGAATGATGAATGCGGCCAGCAGAAGCGTCGCAATACCGCCTCCGCCAATCAGGTCGACAATCTCGTCCATACCTGTCCCTTTAATGCGCTCCCCGCAGAACACATCGGGAGCGCGGAGCGCATTTTCAACGATTCACATGCATCCCCCGATGTGTGCCGGGTCCGGTGTCACCTGTTCGACACGCCGTCATATGTGGGTCAAGATAGGGTTTTTCTTATTTTTTCCAGATAGATGGAGACTCTTTCCTGGTGCCTGGGGATGACAAGCGGTTCGCTGAGGAACCATGACAGACGGGCCAGCCGCCATTCTTGTCCCTCGTCGCCGAAACGTACTGCCTCGGGGTCGAAATCCGGCATTTCCGACACGAAGAACCAGATCCGCTGGCCCTGCGGCGTAAAGCTTTCCATGCGCCAGTGCAGGTCAGTGACCGAAAGCTTCAGCCCCAGTTCCTCATCCAGTTCGCGCAGGACGCAGTCCTCGGGGGTTTCGCGGCCCTCGCGCCCGCCGCCCGGCAGATCCCAGCGGCCCGGCCATGCGATATGCGGGGATGTGTCCCGCAGGATGGTGACGATCCGCTCGTCGGACAGGATGGCAAGCTTGGCGCCGTGAAAATCGGTCATGGCAGCCATCTGCAGCGAATGAGGCATCGCAGTCAAACCCGGCAAGGCGTATATTCGCACCATGCCCGCCCTGTGCCGAGACTGCCTGACGACCTTCGAGACCGGCAAGCGTTGTCCGGCCTGCGGGCGTCCGCGCGTGATCGCGCATCCCGAGCTGTTCGAACTGTCCATTGCACATATGGATTGCGACGCTTTCTACGCCAGCGTGGAAAAGCGCGATGATCCGTCTCTGCGCGACAAGCCGGTGATCATCGGCGGCGGGCGGCGCGGCGTGGTCTCGACCGCCTGCTATATCGCGCGGATTCGGGGCGTGCGTTCGGCCATGCCGATGTTCCAGGCGCTCAAACTCTGCCCCGATGCGGTGGTCGTGAAAGGCCGGATGAGCGCTTATGTCCAGGTCTCGAAACAGATCCGTGCCATGATGAATGACCTGACGCCCATCGTGGAGCCGCTGTCTCTGGACGAGGCGTTCATGGACCTGACGGGTACAGCGCGCCTGCACCATGCGCCGCCCGCCGTCATGCTGGCCCGGCTGGTCAAGCGGATGGAAGACGAACTTGGCCTGACCGGTTCGATCGGCCTCAGCCACAACAAGTTTCTGGCCAAGGTCGCGTCCGATCTGGACAAGCCGCGCGGCTTCTCCGTCATCGGACGCGCCGAGACGATGGCTTTCCTGAAGGACAAGCCAGTGAGGATGATCTGGGGAGTCGGCGGCCAGACTCAGGCGGCGCTGGACAAGGCCGGCATTCGCACCTTTTCGGACCTGCTGCGTTGGGACAAGGACGAGCTGATCGCGCGGTTCGGCGGAATGGGCGAGCGGCTCTGGCACCTTGCCCGTGGCGAGGACCGGCGGCGCGTCTCGGCCAATGCCCCGGTCAAGTCGATCTCGAACGAAACCACCTTCGGCGAAGACACGTCCGATCCTGAAATCCTCGACGGGCATATCTGGCGACTGGCCGAGAACGTGGCCGACCGGGCCAAGGCGAAGGACAAGGCGGGGCGGGTGGTGACGCTGAAACTGAAGCGCGCCAATCACTCGTCGCTGACCCGGCGTACCTCGCTGACCGACCCAACACAGATCGCCGATCGCATCTACCGCACAGCGCGGGCGCTGTTCGATCAGGTGGGAGACGAAGGGCCCTATCGCCTTATCGGCGTCGGCATCTCGCATTTGTCCGATGCAGGCGGCGCGGATACCTCCGGCGACCTGCTCGATCCGCAGGCCAAGGCGCGGGCCGGCGCGGAGCGTGCGACCGATGCCATCCGCAAAAGGTTCGGGCCGGATGCGATCGTCAAGGGACGCGCGTTGCGCTGATCGGTTGAAACCGGCGATATTCCGCGATCAGTCGGTCAGGGGCGCGGGACGGGCCCTTGGACGTGCGACATCGCTCTTCAGCGCCTGCCGCCGGTGGCCGGACATGCCGGTCAGCTCGGCCATCATGTTCAACGGTTCCACCTTGCCAGATATCCGGGCGCGATAGACCGGCAGGCTTTCGGTCACACGCATGACGTAGTTCCGCGTCTCGTCGAAGGGCATGTGCTCGATCCAGTCGATGATATCGATGTCGCCCTGACGGGGATCGCCGCGTTCATCCATCCAGCGCATCGGGCGTCCCGGGCCCGCGTTGTAGCCCGCCGAAACCATCACCGGATTGCCGTCGAAAGTTGCCATCAACTCGTCCAGATAGGCCGTGCCAAGCCTTGCATTATAGACCGGGTCGCTGATCAGGCGGTCGCGGCTGTAGGGCAGGTCCAGGGACCGGGCCACCTCCTGGGCGGTTCCGGGCATCAGCTGCATCAGGCCCCGGGCGCCCACGCCGCTCATCACCACCGGGTCGAATTCGCTTTCGCGCCGCGCGATGGCCAGCGCCAATTCGCGCGGGACAGGCAGATTGGGGACGCCGAGATCGACCACCGGGTAATAGGCCGAGCTTACCACGATGCCGCGCTGAGCGGCTTCCTTCCCGACCATGACGGACAGGTGCGGTTCCTCCACCGAAGCCAGGAAGTCACCCAGACTTCCGATCTCCTCGCGGGTCAGGCTTTCGGTCAGGTGACGCAGGAACTGTTCAGCAAGATTGCGCTCGCCCGTCGCGATGAAAAGCCGTGCCGCGGCGAATACCGTGCTCTGCGCGAAGCGTGTCTCGCGCCAGGCAGGGAAGCTTTCGGTGCCGGCCAGCTCCGGATCCATCGGAAGACCGGCCTGTTCGGCGGCCAGAAGCCCGTAGAAGCTCGTCTGGTATTCCGCGCCGAACGCATAGGCCAGCCGGGCGCTCTCGACGTCGCCGCGTAAATCGTGGGCGCGCCCTTCCCAATAGCCCGCTCGGCCAAGAGAGATGGGGGTTTCGACGGAACCGCGGAACCGAAGGAAATGACGCAATGCAAGATCACCGTCCTTTTTGTAGGTCAGCGCAAGGTAGCCGGCCAGCCATTCGAGATCGGCGAAATGCGACCCTTCCGACAGCCCGTGATTCGCGGCAAGGCGATAGGCGATGTCGGTGCGTCCCGCCCGCATCTCGGCGCGGGCCAGGCCCCGCCGCCAGCCAGCCCAGCGTTCCGGTTCGCCCAGGCTGTCCGCCGGTGTCGCCAGCATCAGCGCGATCGCGTCATCGTTGCGGCCTTTTCGGGCGCGCCACTGCATGCGCTCGAACGCCAGTCCCGGATGTTCGGCCAGTGCTGCGGGAACGGCCTCGATCAGGGTGTCCACGCCCTTCTTGTCATCGCGAAGCGCCATGCGAGCCCGCGCCAGCGCCTGCCAGCCCTTGCTGACGCGCGGCAGCATCCGCTCGGCATCGCTATCGACACCGCGCCACAAGAGCATGTCCAGCCGGTCTTCGTGATGGGGTTTCAGCGCATCGCCGAAATTGGTCAGAAGGACGTCCTCGTCGGCCTTGGACAGGGTCTTGGTCCGCCAGGTCTGCACCGCTTCCGCCTCTGCCTTCCCGGTTTCGCCATTCAGGATATGGGCGGCGATCAGGCTGAGGGCGCCGCCACCGGTCTGCGGCGGGGTGTCCTGAAAATAGGCGATCACGGCGTCGGCCCGACCGCCATAGGGCAGGTGCGCTTCGCCCCTTCGGCGCAAGAGACTCAGACCGGGCCAGTCGCCGTGACGGTCGAGGAACCGCAGGACGGCGTCAAAATCCCCGCCGCCATTCCGAAGCCGGTGCCACTCGATGATGTCGTGCGCGACGGGGCCGGCGCTTTCCGCGGCCAGAAGCGCGGCTTGCCAGTCGCCGCCGCGCATGGCGGTCACGGCACGCTGGTACGCGGCTATTTCTCCGCCGCTTTGCGCAGGCGCAGTCAGGGGTGTCCAGATAATCAGGCTAGCGGCGATCAGGGCCTTGATCATGGCAGCAGGTCCGTCCGTCATCCGCCCCTCAGCCTCCGAACCATTGCATTTCAGCGGCATCTTGGCAATTCCCGTCTTGCAATATAGGGTCCGCGCGCCGCAATGGGCGGCGAAATGCACACAGGGGAGATGCGTCATGTTCCAGGGCTCGATGCCGGCACTTGTCACTCCGTTTTCGGACGGAAAGCTGGATCTCGACGCGCTCAAATCGCTCGTCGAATGGCAGATCGAATCCGGGTCGTCCGCTCTGGTGCCGGTGGGCACGACGGGTGAAAGCCCGACGCTGACTCATGAAGAACATGAAACTGTGATCGAAGAGGTGGTCAAGGCCGCCGGCGGCCGCGTTCCGGTCATTGCCGGAGCGGGATCGAACAACACCGCCGAGGGCATCCGCTTCGTTCAGCATGCCGCCAAGGTAGGGGCCGACGCCGCGCTCGTGGTTACGCCCTATTACAACAAGCCCACCCAGGAGGGCATGTACCAGCACTTCAAGGCGATGCATGACGCGGCCGATATCCCGATCATCATCTACAATATTCCTGGCCGTTCGGTCGTCGACATGACGCCCGAGACGATGGGCCGTCTGGCCGCGCTTCCCCGGATCATCGGGGTCAAGGATGCGACCGGGGATATCTCCCGCGTCGCCAAGCAACGAATCGCCTGCGGCAAGGACTTCGTTCAGCTGTCGGGCGAGGACGCGACGGCGATCAGCTTCAATGCGCAGGGCGGGCAGGGCTGCATCAGCGTGACGGCGAATGTCGCGCCTCAGCTTTGCGCCGAAATGCAGGCGGCCACGCTGCGGGGCGACTATGCCACCGCGCTGGAGATTACCGATCGCCTGATGCCTCTGCATATCGCCATCTTCCTCGAACCCGGTCTGGCCGGCGCCAAATACGGGTTGTCCCTGCTTGGCCGCTGCAGCGACGAGGTGCGCCTCCCGCTGGTCGGCCTGACGGATGGAACCAAGGCGGCCATCAAGGACGCCATGATCCATGCCGGTCTGATCAACTAGGCCGCGATTGATCGCTGTCCAACGGTCCTCCGGATCGGTTCGCACATGACGAATACGGCGCTTTCCCCGGCTCAGGCCCGGGCCAATCTGCTGGGCAGCTTTTGGATGGTCGCAGCCATGGCTGGCTTCGCGGTCGAGGACATGTTCCTGAAATCCGCGTCGCAAAGCCTGCCGGTGGGGCAGGTCATGGTGATGTTCGGTCTGGGCGGCGCCATCGTGTTCTGGATCACTGCCCGTACCCGGCGCGAGATCATCCTTGCGCCGCAGGCCTTCGGACGCACCATGATGATCCGCAGCGGGTTCGAAGTGGTCGGGCGGCTGTTCTATACGCTGGCCATCGCCCTGACGCCGCTTTCGGCCACAACCGCCATCCTTCAGGCAACCCCGATCGTCGTGGTCGCGGGCGCGGCGATTTTCTTCGGCGAAACGGTGGGATGGCGGCGCTGGACGGCTATCCTTGCCGGCCTGACAGGCGTCATGGTGATCCTGAGGCCGGGCGCGGAAAGCTTCGACGCACTGTCAATTCTCGCGGTGCTGGGCATGCTGGGCTTTGCCGGGCGCGACCTTGCCACGCGCGCGGCTCCTCCGGCACTCGGCACGGCCGCGCTGGGGGTCTTCGGTTTCTCGGCCATTGTCCTTGCCGGCCTTGCGTTCTCGCTCTGGGACGGCAAGGCGTGGGTCCAGCCCACGGGCCCGGTCTGGGGCACGGTTCTCATGGCGGTCGCCTTCGGCGTGGCGGGATACTCTTCCCTGACACGGGCGATGCGAACCGGTGAGATCTCGGCGGTCACGCCGTTCCGCTATTCGCGTCTGATCTTCGGGATCGGTTTCGGCGTCCTGATCTTCGGCGAAAGACCGGATGCAGCGACATACGCGGGCAGTGCGATCGTGGTGCTGTCAGGTCTCTACATCCTGTCGCGCGGACGGGCGCGCTAGGAAAGCCCATCGCGCTGGCGCCGCCGGGTGTCGCGCAGGGTCTCGACAAGGATCGCGGTCAGCAAGCCGAACATCAACAGTCCGTTGGCCGCTGCCATTCCTCCAAGCAGCCGCCATTCCTGCGGCAGCAGCAGGTCTCCGAAGCCAAGGGTCGTGAACGCGACCAGCGAGAAATAGACCGACGCCTCGAAGGTGATGAAGATTTCCAGCGCCCGAAGGGCGATCGCCCAGACCCAGACGGCGATGGTCATCATGCCCAGCGTCCAGATAAGGGACAGCGATAGGATGACCATCAGCTTCAGCCCGTGGGGCGGCCGGATCGCCCAGCCATGAAGCCGCATCAGCAACCGTTCCAGCCCCCACCACGAGATGGCCGCCACGAAGATCGTGGCAAGCGTCAAAAGGCTTCCTATGAAAAGCTGGGTCAGCATGAGCACATCTTCACGCTTGCATGGCGGGCGTCAACTGCACTGGACAGCCGTGGTGTCGCAGCCTATCTCGGCGGGACCATGGCAAAAGCGAAGGACAACCCGAACTACAAGGTCGTCGCCGAGAACCGGCGCGCGCGGTACGACTATGCCATCGAGGACGACATCGAGTGCGGCATTCAGCTGATGGGATCAGAGGTCAAGTCTCTGCGCACAGGCCAGTCCAACATCTCGGAAAGTTATGCCGCGGTCGAGGACGGCGAACTGTGGCTGGTGAACAGCTATATCGCGCCCTACGAACAGGCGATGTTCGGGCATGAAGACCGGCGCAAGCGCAAGCTTCTGGTCTCGAAAAAGCAGCTGTCGGATCTCTGGAACGCCACCCGCCGCAAGGGCATGACGCTTGTGCCGCTGGTGCTCTATTTCAATCATCGGGGCATGGCCAAGGTGAAGATCGGTATCGCCAAGGGCAAGAAGGTCCATGACAAGCGCGAAACAGAAGCCCAGCGTGACTGGAACCGCCAGAAGCAACGCCTGATGAAGGACCACGGCTAAGCCGTCATTGCAGCAATTCAACACATTCAGGGATTTGAAAAACCCCGCCGTTGCCTCGCAAGGGCAGCGACTCTAACGTGCGCCGAAAGGCATCAGACAGAATGCCGCCAGAAGAGGCAGAGCACGGATGAGTTACGATCTTATCGGGTTCAAGTGGGGGGCATCCGGCGCGGGAACGACCGGCGGCGTGGTGACGTGGTCGGGCGATTTCTTTACCAGCCTGGACCACGCGTCTTCCTATGATGACGAGGATTTCGAGGCTGCCCTACAGGACGCCTTCGACCGTTGGGAAAGCGTGGCGTCCATCGATTTCCAACGGGTCGCTTCGGGCGGCAATATCACGATCGACGTGGCCGACTACTCGGGCGGGATCGCCGGGATAGCAAGCTATTCGGTGATTGATCGCCCCGGCGATTTCGACAGCGTTTCGAATACAACGCTTGCGTTCGACGTCTCGGATCGGCTGTGGTCGCCCGGTGTCGGGGGGGCGGGCGAAAGCAACTTCTATGCCGTCGCCCTGCATGAAATCGGTCACCTGATGGGTCTCGCGCACCCGATGCCGACGGACACCGACCAGATCATGAACCAGACGATCTTCGTGAGCGACCTCGGAAACGGAGACATCCAGGGCGCACAGTTTCTCTACGGGGAAGATCCCGGAGACGAGGTGGTGCCTGACACGCCCTCCGGCGACGGAGGCGGCTCTGGAATTGCCAGCGAGGGCGGCGGAGGTGGCGGAGCGGCGGGACTCCTGCTCGGTCTGATCGCAGCACTGCTGGGAATGTTTCTGGGTGGCGGCGCGGCGGCGGTTGCCGTTGTCGCGGGTCGCCTGCCGGGGCAGGGGAACGACGATGAGGTCCCTGAAGAGGTGTCGGACGTCGATCACGAGGGCCACGATCACGGCGACTACGCCTATGGCGAGTTGATACAGCACGAGGTCTATCTGCCAGTCGTCCCGATCGAGGCTCAAGCTAGTCCCTGCGGCTGCTACTCGGCCTGCGACTGCCTGATGGAACAGGCCTACGAGGACGCTGCGCTGATCTAGGCAAGTTCGGTCCGCCCTAGTCGAACATCCCGGCCACGCGCCCCAGCAGCATGAAGGCGCGTGCCGTGCGCGTCTCTGCCATCGCGGCGATTTCGCTGTCCGACAGGTTCTCCGCGACGGAAGAAAAGGTCTTGTCGAAAGTGCGGAGGAAGTGATGCGAGGTGTCTCGGAAGATCGAATCCTGCCGCATGCGTGCCGATGTCAGCGCCAGCGAGGAGCGGTCGCGAATGCCACCAAGCCCGGCGATGGTGCGCCCCCGTTCACCTCCGGCAAAGCGCCGCCAGACCTCTGGCCGCGCCCGGTCGGGAGACAGGTCGTCCATGTATATCCCGTCCTGGCTCAGCAGCGTCAGCACATCCTGGCTGGCCTGGATAAGGCGTGACACCCGCGGATCGCGCAGCGCCCGGCGCAGGGCGGCGAACCCGGCGATGTCATCGGTGGTCTCCGGGAAGTTCATCGCAGAAATCAGGTCTTCCACCGTGATCGGCGCGCCGGCAGCCTCGGGCGGGGTGGTCAGCGCCAGCGTCGGCTGCAATTCACCCGCGGGTTCGGCGGCCTTTTCCCGCTGTTCGGACAGGGGGCGTGCCGTTGACGGTTCGGGCTGGCTGCGGGACGAGGCAAAACTTGCCAGCGCGTCTTCTGCCCGCTTCTGACCTTTCACGATTTCATCGATCTTGCGCTCGACATTCGGCCCCATCGTCGTTGCGGCCATCTGCGCCTGCGCGATGTAAATCTGGCGCATTGCGTCCATCGAAGCCTGCAGCCTTTCGCTTTCCTCCTGAACGATGCGCGCGCTTTTCAGCGCGATCGCGGCGATCCAGATCAGCGCGACCGGCAGGATCACGGCGAGGATCAGGATCAGGAAGCGCAGCGGGCCCAGGCTGTCGCCCCCGCCAAGGCCGGCAAACGCAAGGAACAGCAGGCAGAAGACCACCCACAGACCGCTGACGGCGATTGCGATCTTGTCGGCGGGGTCCACGCCATCGCGCAGGTTCACCCGGCTATAGATGCCCAGATCGACCGGCGGTTCCGGACGCTTGTCAGACATGAGGAAAACGCCCCCGGGCTCAGGAATATTCGATCTTCAGAATTTCGTATGACTTTTCGCCGCCAGGCGTACGCACCTCGACGCTGTCGCCTTCGTCTTTTCCGATCAGCGCGCGTGCCAGCGGCGATTTCACGTTCAGCTTGCCGGATTCGATATCCGCCTCGGGTTCCCCGACGATCTGATAGGTCTTTTCCTCGTCTGTGTCTTCGTCGACGATCGTGACGACGGCACCGAATTTCACAGCGCCCGACAGTCTCGAGGTGTCGATCACGTCGGCCAGCGACAGGATACCTTCCAGCTCCTTCACCCGGCCCTCGATGAAGCTCTGCTTTTCGCGCGCAGCGTGATACTCGGCGTTCTCGCTCAGGTCCCCGTGCTCACGCGCCTCTGCAATAGCGCGGATCACCGCCGGACGCTCGACCGACTTGAGCTTTTTCAATTCTTCATTGAGCGCGGTGTGCCCCGCGCGGGTCAGCGGTATCTTTTCCATGAAAACCAACTTTGCTCGCAAGTCTGACCGCCTTCTAACGCTTTCGGGCAGGGGTGAGTCAAGAGAAGGCTTCCGTCTCGGCGGAAAGCTGTAACGTTCCGTCGCAATTGACCCGGACCGCTCTTCGCGGATAGGCCATTGTTCGGAAAAGCGATCTGAAAAACAGGGGAGCCGTTGAAGATGGCCGAGATCGAACGCGAAAGCATGGAATTCGACGTTGTCATCGTTGGCGCGGGACCTGCCGGTCTGTCCGCCGCGATCCGCCTGAAACAGCTTGATGCCGATCTCGAGGTCGTGGTGCTGGAGAAGGGCTCCGAGGTCGGGGCGCACATTCTCTCGGGCGCGGTTCTCGACCCCTGCGGCCTCGATGCGCTGATCCCCGACTGGAAGAAAAAGGGCGCGCCGCTGAACGTGCCCGTGCGCGAAGACAAGTTCTACATGCTGGGCGAAGCAGGCGCGCTACGCATTCCGAACTTCCCAATGCCGCCCTTGATGAACAACCACGGCAACTACATTGTCTCGATGGGCAATGTCTGCCGCTGGATGGCCGAGCAGGCCGAGGAGATGGGCGTTCAGGTCTTCCCCGGCTTTGCCGCCTCGGAACTGATCTACGGCGAGAATGGCGAGGTCAAAGGCGTCGTCGCGGGCGAGATGGGCAAGAACGCCGACGGCACGCCGGGCCCGCATTACGAGCCGGGCATGGAGCTTTTGGGCAAGTATGTCTTCCTGGGCGAGGGCGTGCGCGGTTCGCTCTCAAAAGAGGTCATCGCGAAATACGGGCTCGACAAGAACTCGGAGCCGCAGAAATACGGCATCGGCATGAAGGAGATCTGGGAGATCGACCCCGCCAAGCACCGCGAGGGCAGCGTCACCCACACGATGGGCTGGCCGCTGGGTGGCAATGCCGGCGGCGGGTCGTTCATCTATCATCTCGAGAACAACCAGGTCTACGTGGGTTTCGTGGTGCATCTGAACTACAAGAACCCACACCTGTTCCCCTACATGGAGTTCCAGCGCTTCAAGCACCATCCGATGGTCGCGAAGCTTCTGGAAGGCGGCAAGCGCATCGCATATGGCGCACGCGCGATCACCGAGGGCGGCTACCAGTCGATGCCCGAGGCCGCGTTCCCCGGCGGCGCGCTTCTTGGTTGTTCGGTAGGCCTGGTGAACGTGCCCCGCATCAAGGGCAACCACAACGCGATGCTTTCGGGCAAGACCGCGGCCGAGCATGCCTATCGCGCGATCCAGGCGGGCCGCTCGGGCGACGTGCTGGAGGGTTACTTCAAGGACCTGAAAGAAGGTCCGGTCGGCAAGGACCTGAAAAAGGTTCGTAATGTCAAACCCTTGTGGTCGAATCGCGGCCTTGTCGCCTCGCTTACACTTGGCGGCTTCGACATGTGGACCAACACTCTGGGCTTCTCGCTTCTGGGCACGCAGTCGCACGGCAAGACGGACGCCGAGGCGACCGAACCGGCGGCGAACCATCAGCCCATCGACTATCCCAAGCCGGACGGAAAGTTGTCGTTCGACCGTCTGACCAACGTCAGTTTCTCGTTCACCAACCACGAGGAAAGCCAGCCCGCGCACCTGCACCTGAAAGACCCGAACGTCCCGATCAAGGTGAACCTGCCGAAATACGCGGAACCTGCGCAGCGTTATTGTCCGGCCGGTGTCTATGAGGTCGTCGACGAGAAGTTCGTCATCAACTTCCAGAACTGCGTCCATTGCAAGACCTGCGACATCAAGGACCCGTCCCAGAACATCAACTGGACAGTCCCGCAGGGCGGAGACGGGCCCAACTATCCGAACATGTAAGGTCCGGTGTCCGGCGTTCCGACCCTTTTGCACGGACTTCAAGCAGTCCGTCGGTAACACTTGCCTGATATGCGCGTCATTTCGGCGGCTCTGCATTGCACAGCCGGTATGCGGGGACTAGGTTTTCCCCAAACCCGAGAAGGATCGCGATATGCCCCTGCGCAAACTCTTTCTGACAACCGCCCTTGCCGCGGCGCTTGCGCTTCCGGCAAGGGCCGAGGATGCCGGAGGATACCTGGCCGCCCGCTCGGCGATCATCGCCAGCGATTTCGCCGAGGCCGCGCAGTACTATGCCCGGGCACTGGTCCGCGATCCGGGGAATATTTCGCTGCTTGAAAACGCCGCGACGGCGTACCTGGGACTTGGCGACCTTGATCGTGCGGCCCCCATTGCCCGGCGGCTGATCCAGTCCGGCGCCGAAAGCCAGTTATCCGGCCTGATCCTTCTTGGTGACGCCGCGCGCAACGGAAACTGGTCCACGATCGGCCAGGATCTCGACGCTGGCCTTACCGTTGGCCCGCTGTTCGACGGGCTGGCGCGCGCATGGGCGCTGGTGGGCGACGGGCAGATGACCGCCGCGATCGAGGCGTTCGACGTGATCGGCACCAACCAGGGCGTCGAAGCCTTCGGCCTCTATCACAAGGCGCTTGCCTTGGCCTCTGTCGGCGACTTCGAGGGCGCTGCCGAGATTTTCTCCGGCGAGACGGGCAACACTATCCGTCTGACGCGACGGGGGCTGATCGCCTATGTCGAGGTTCTCAGCCAGCTGGAGCGCGACGCTGACGCGCTGGAACTTATCACCGCGACCTTCGGCAGCAACCTGGACCCGTACCTCGAGGACGTGAAGCGCCGTCTCGAAGCAGGAGAAGTGCTGCCGTTCTCGACGGTGCGCCGCGCCGAGGACGGCATGGCCGAGGTCTATTACTCGATCGCGAGCGCGCTGCAGGGCGAGGCGCAGCAGGCCTATACGCTTCTCTACAGCCGGATGGCACTGGCTCTTCGGCCCGACCATATCGACGCTCTTCTGATGACGGCCGAGCTTCTGGAGGATCTGGAGCGCTATGACCTCGCAACCGAGGTCTATGACACCGTGCCGCGCGACGACCCGTCGTTCCACGCGGCGGAACTTGGGCGCGCCGAGGCGCTGCGCCGCTCGGGCCGCGAAGACGCGGCGATCGAGGTGCTGCGCCAGCTGACCAAAAGCCACGGCGAGTTACCTCTCGTGCATGTAACGCTGGGCGACACGCTGCGCGGGATGGAGCGGTTCGAGGAGTCGATCCAGCCCTATGACGACGCGCTAGCACTGATCGAAACCCCCGAGGAACAGCACTGGATCGTCTACTTCGCCCGCGGCATCAGCCACGAAAGAACCGGAGAATGGGACAAGGCCGAGGCCGACTTCCGGAAAGCACTGGAATTGCGTCCCGAACAGCCGCAGGTGATGAACTACCTCGGCTATTCCTTCCTGGAAATGCAGAGCAACTACGACGAAGCGCTGGATCTGATCGAGCGTGCCGTCGCACTGCGTCCGGACTCGGGTTACATCATCGACTCGCTTGGCTGGGGTCTTTACCGCCTTGGCCGCTACGAAGAAGCAGTCGGCCACATGGAAAAGGCAGTCGAGCTGATGCCGATCGATCCGGTGGTGAACGATCACTTGGGTGACGTGTACTGGGCCGTAGGACGCAAGCGCGAGGCCGAGTTCCAGTGGCACCGCGCCCTGTCCTTCATCGACCACGAAGAGGCAAGCGGCGACATCGACCCCGATCGCGTCCGCCGCAAGCTTGAGGTCGGTCTCGACCAGGTGCTGGAGGAAGAAGGCGCACCGCCACTCAAGATGGCCAATGACAGCAATTGAGGTCTTCGCGCCGGCCAAGATCAACCTGACGCTTCATGTCACCGGACAGCGGGCGGACGGGTATCACCTGCTGGACAGTCTCGTGGCCTTCGCGCCGGTGGGCGACAGACTGATTTTGCAGCCGGGCAATGTCACATCCTTGACTGTCGAAGGCCCTGAAGCCAGGGGCGTTCCTGCGGATATGGAAAACATCGCGATGCGCGCCGCAATGATGGCGCCGGATGGCCAATCCGTGACGATGGTCCTGACCAAGTTCCTGCCGGTCGCCTCGGGTATCGGTGGCGGCTCGGCAGATGCAGCGGCTGCCTTTCGCGGCATGCTGATGTTTGGCGACGAGGCCGAAGTCCCGGCGGATTCCGTCTGGGCGATGCCCCAGATCATCCACCAGACCTATGCCAAGGCGCTGCTCGATCTCGGTGCCGATGTGCCGATGTGCCTGCGTCCCAGACCGCTCCGGGCGCAAGGTATCGGTGAAAAGATCGAATTTCTTGATCTGCCGGCCCTTCCGGCGGTATTCGTTAATCCCCGTGTGCCGGTCTCGACACCCGAGGTGTTTCGCGCGCTCAAGTCAAAGACGAACCCGCCGATGCCGGACAGGCTGCCCGATTTTGCATCAACGGTGGACCTGATCGACTTTCTTGCAGGCTGTCGTAACGATCTGGAGCCCGTGGCCCGGACGCTTGTTCCGGAAATCGGGCTGACACTTGACGCCTTGTCTGCCTGTGACGGCTGCGAGCTTTCCCGCATGTCCGGCTCTGGCGCGACCTGTTTCGGCATTTTCTCGTCCGTCGATTCCGGGAAAGCCGCGGTCGACCGGCTCAGACACCTCTATCCGGACTACTGGATCGCCGGTGGGCTTGTCGGCGATCAGCTGCAACGCTCGATGCCCGTCCGCAAGTAGACCGGGCCTAGCTGATCCGCGCCACCACGTAATCCGCCAGGTCGATAAGCGTTTCGCGCAAGGCGTGCTCGGGCAACAGCCGCATGGCGTCCTTCGCCGTTTCCGACCACCGCAGCGCATCGGCCCGCGTGGCCTCCATCGTGCCGTGCTTCGCGATCAGCCGCAGCGCCTCGTCCAGATCACCGTCCCGCTGGTCGCCCTTCTGAATCGTCCGCTCCCAGAACGCGCGCTCGTCGGCATCGGCCTTCGCGACCGCCTTGATCACCGGCAGCGTCAGCTTCCGCTCGCGGAAATCGTCGCCCACGTTCTTGCCCGTGGCGTTGGCGTCGCCGCCATAGTCCAGAAGGTCGTCGGCAATCTGGAACGCGATACCCAGCGCATCCCCATAGGTGCGCAGCGCTTCGACCTGTTCCTGCGGAACGCCCGCAATCTCGCCGCCCACCTCGCAGGCGGCGGCGAAGAGCGCGGCCGTCTTGCCGCGCACGACCTGGATATAGATGTCTTCGGTCGTCGACAGGTTGGCGGCTGCGGTCAGTTGCAGCACCTCGCCCTCGGCGATCGTCGCGGCAGCGTCCGACAGGATGCGCAGCACCGTCAGCGACCCGGTATCGGTCATCAGCTGGAACGAACGCGCGAACAGGTAATCGCCCACCAGAACCGACGACTTGTTGTCCCACAAGAGGTTCGCCGTTGGCCGTCCGCGCCGCTGTTTGCTCTCGTCCACAACATCGTCGTGCAGAAGCGTGGCGGTATGGATGAACTCCACCGTCGCGGCCAGACGCACATGGTTCTCGCCTTCGTAGCCACACAGACGCGCTGCGGCCAGCGTCAGCATCGGGCGCAGGCGCTTGCCGCCCGCCTCGACCAGATGCGCCGTGACTTCGGGGATGCGCGGCGCATGCTTGGATGCCATCCGCTCACGGATCAGCGCATTCACGCGCTCAAGGTCGCCTGCCAATGTGGCGGCGAGGCTTTCATGCGGTTTCACCGATGCATCCGCGTCCAGGCTCATCACACACTCGTCAGATTGCTCGACAAACCTGCGGGTCTGCCATTAAGTCCATCCCATGAAAGAGCTCATCCGCACCAACGATCCGACCGTCATCGCCTTTGCGAGCGCTCTGCTTGAGGGCGAGGATATAGACTGCTTTCAGATGGACGTCCACATGAGCGTCCTGGAAGGCAGCATCGGCATATTGCCGCGCCGCCTGATGGTGCGCGATCAGGATTGGTTCCGCGCGGCCAGCGTGCTGCGCGACAACGATCTGACCGTCGAGGAATGACCGCCACAACGGAAGACGATTTTCTCGGGGGCCGTATCCGCCTTCGCCAGCCGCGCGCGGGGTACCGCGCGGGCGTCGATCCGGTGCTTCTTGCCGCCAGCGTTCCCGCCCGCCCGGGCCAGAGCGTGCTTGAACTGGGAACCGGGACCGGCGCCGCGCTTCTCTGCCTGATGGCACGCGTTGCCGGGCTTGACGGTGTCGGGGTGGAACGCGACCCGCAACTGGCTGCGCTTGCCGCCGAGAACGCCGAGTCGAATGGCATCGGCGCGCATATCGTGGAAGCCGATCTGCAGGAGATGCCCGCGGAACTCCGCGCGATGTCTTTCGACCATGTGCTGGCCAACCCGCCCTTCTTTGACCGCACTGGCGGCAGCCCGGCGCAGGACGCCTCCCGCGAGGGCGGCCGGGGAGAGGAGACACCGTTGCCCACGTGGACGGAAGCCGGAATTCGCCGCCTGAAGCCGGGCGGAGTCCTCAGCATCATCCAGCGCATCGAGCGGTTGCCGCAGCTCCTTGCCAGCCTCGATCAAAGGGTCGGCGATCTCGTTGTCCTGCCCTTGGCGGCGCGCTCGGGGCGTGAGGCCAAACTCTTTGTTCTTCAAGCGAAAAAAGGTGCGAAGGGTCGGTTTCGCCTTCTGCCACCCTTCGTTCTGCACTCCGGCCCGGCGCACCTTGCCGACGGGGACGATTACACCCCCGAGACCTCGTCGATCCTGCGCGATGCCGCGCCCCTTGATCTGGTCGCATTAATGAACAGGTAACATCTATGGCCTTACGTTTGGGGCCTGTCTTCGCGGCGCGTGACACGAATCAAGTTTCGTGCTGGAGTAAAGACATTCAACAAGAGAGGAGTACGACCATGAGTCTGAGTTCGCACCTGCAGGAACTCCGGAAGAAACACGAACATCTCTCGCACGAAGTGGAAGAAGCCCAGCGCAGCCATTCGGTCGACGATCTCAAGATCACCGCGCTCAAGAAGCAAAAACTCAAGATCAAAGAGGAAATTGAGCGGCTTTCAGCCTCAACGCATTGATCCCCTCGCGCCGCGTCCGATGCCGATGGCATCCCTGCGGTGCATCCATAAACCCTGAATTCGGGCCTGCGCATCACCATCGCGGTGCCCAGACGCCAGATATGGAAATGAAAAGGGCCGGCTAACCGTCGGCCCTTCCTGCGTGTAACGCCTGAGTGCCTCAGACGAAGAACTGTGCGCCGTTGGCGGAAATCGTCGAACCGTTGATGAAACCGGCCTCCTCTGCGGCCAGAAAAACGACACAACGCGCGATTTCCTCGGGTTCGCCCAAACGGCCAGCCGGAATCTGCGGGATGATCTTCGAGTTCAGAACGTCCTCGGGGATCGCGCGCACCATCTCGGTGCCGATATAGCCGGGGCAAACGGCGTTGGCGGTGATGCCAGCGCGCGCGCCTTCCTGGGCCAGCGACTTGACGATGCCAAGGTCGCCCGCCTTGGTCGCGGCATAGTTAACCTGACCCGCCTGGCCCTTCTGGCCGTTGATCGATGAGATCACGATGATGCGGCCGAACTTGCGCTCGCGCATGCCGGGCCAGATCGGGTGGATCGTGTTGAACACACCGGTCAGGTTGGTGTCGATCACCTCTTTCCACTGCTCCGGAGTCATCCGGTGGAACATGGCGTCGCGCGTTATGCCGGCATTCGCAACGACCGTGTCGATCGGACCAAGATCGGCCTCGACCTGCGCGATACCGGCCTTCGAGGCCTCGTAATCGGCCACGTTCCACTTGTACGTCCGGATGCCGGTTTCGGCAGTGAAGGCCGCGGCCTTCTCGTCATTGCCGGCATAGGTGGCGGCGACTTCATAGCCTTCGGCCTTCAGTGCCTTCGAAATCGCTTCACCAATTCCCCGGCTTCCGCCGGTCACAAGGGCAACACGTCCCATTTCATGTCCTCCATAAAAAATTCGCTGTCCCGCTCTTTCTTCCTGGGAAAAATACGGCGGGGTGGTTCGGAGGGGCAGCGCCCCTCCGGCATGGCGCCGCCGTCAGGCGGCGCAACGGATCATCCGCGCTCGACGCACATCGCCACGCCCATGCCGCCACCGATGCATAGCGTCGCCAGACCCTTCTTGGCATCGCGGCGCTTCATCTCGAACAGGAGCGTGTTCAGAACGCGGCAGCCGGAAGCACCGATCGGGTGGCCGATGGCGATGGCGCCGCCGTTCACGTTCACGATCGCGGGATCCCAGCCCATGTCCTTGTTCACGGCGCAGGCCTGCGCGGCGAAGGCTTCGTTCGCCTCGACCAGATCCAGATCGCTCACGGACCAGCCCGCCTTGTCCAGCGCCTTGCGGCTGGCGTGGATCGGGCCGACGCCCATGATCGAGGGGTCGAGACCTGCGGTCGCATAGGACGCGATGCGGGCCAGGGGCTCGATGCCGCGCTTCTCGGCCTCGTCCGCGCTCATCAGCAGTACGGCGGCGGCGCCGTCATTGATGCCCGAGGCGTTGCCTGCAGTGACCGAACCGTCCCTGGTGAAGGCCGGGCGCAGCTTCTGCATGTTCTCGATCGTCGCGCCTAGGCGGATGTACTCGTCCTTGTCCACGACGATGTCGCCCTTACGGGTCTTGATCGTGAAGGCGATCACCTCGTCGTCGAACTTGCCGGCCTTCTGCGCGGCCTCGGCCTTGTTCTGGCTGGCGAGCGCGAATTCGTCCTGCTGGTCGCGGCTGATCTGCCACTGCTGCGCGACGTTCTCGGCGGTCTGACCCATGTGATAGCCATTGAAGGCATCCCAGAGACCATCCTTGATCATCGAATCGATGAAGGTCAGGTCGCCCATCTTGTGCCCGGCCCGAAGGTTCTGGACATGGGGGCTCATCGACATATTTTCCTGGCCGCCCGCGGCCACGATCGCCGCATCGCCCAGCATGATGTGCTGCGCGCCCAGCGCCACGGCCCGCAGGCCCGAGCCACAGACCTGGTTGATGCCCCAGGCCGCGCTTTCGATCGGCAAGCCGGCGTTGACGTGAGCCTGCCGCGCAGGGTTCTGACCCTGTCCCGCGGTCAGAACCTGGCCGAGGATCGTTTCGCTGACATCGGCCTTCTCGATGCCTGCACGCTCTACCAGAGCCTCCAGGACCGCAGCGCCCAGATCATGAGCAGGAGTGTTGGCGAACGAGCCATTGAAACTTCCGACGGCTGTCCGTGCGGCCGAGGCGATTACGACGTTGGTCAAGGGATGCTCCTCCATCTTGCATGACCGCACGGCAGACTCACCTGCCGCGGGTTGCGCGGACATTATGCAATTGCAGCATTCATAACAACCGACACAACGTCGCCCCCGGCGCATGGCCGGTTTGCGTCTAGCGCCCGTAGTAAAGACCCACCACGTGCCGGGCTTCAGCGAAGAACAGCCAGCGCTGCACCAGTACGCCGGCGACATGCGACAGGACGGCGAGAACGGCCATTATATGGTGGAACGGAAGAAGCAGCAGCAGGACCGGAAAGGCAAAGGCGAGAAACAGCGAGATCACCTTCAACGTCGCGGCATGCTTGCGCCCGATCCGGAACACCATTTCCTTGGTCAGGTAGTTCGATCCGGTATGCGGCGGCTCGAAGGCGCGGACCGTGCCGATGCCGCCCAGCCCCGTGGCCGTGGCCAGGGTGGTGTCCGACATCCTTTCGCGCCTGTCCTGATCGGCCCAGGCCACGATCTGCACAATTCCCGCGAGCGGGAAAAGCCAGAGCGCCAGCGACACATGGCCGGTCATCAGACCGCCGCCCGCAACGGCGTAAAGCAGAAAAAGCACCGGTGGCGACCAGTGGTTCCAGCGGGGCACTGTCCGCATCTGGGTATAGATCATCGACGTGGCGAACACGGTCGCCAGCGACAACAGCCCGCCGAGGATCCCGAAGAAGCTCCATCGCGCGTCGAAAAAGACAAGTCCGATCGCGTAAAGCCCCATGAGCCCAAGCGCCAGAACCGCCAGCCAGGCCTCGCGTGACAACCAGCTCGACCGCCACTGGGTAAAGGCCTTCAGTGCGCGCTCCGGATGGCCAAGATGGAAGGTCGAGGAGATCAGCCCCCCGGCTGCCAGGACATAGGCGATGGCGAAGAACCAGAAAGCCACCCAGCCACGCGGAGCCGGGGCGTCGAGCCCAAGAAAGGTCAGCATGCCGAAGCCAAGGCCCGACAGGGTGGTGAACAGGATGATGGATGGTGCCGGATGCATCAGCCGATCCTTTCCAGCGTGCGGTCCAGCCAGCCAAGAAAGCCCTTCGGCTCCTCCGCGACGGGTTCCAGGTAAGGGGCGAGGATATCGTACTCGGGTTCGGCGTCGCGCGGACGCGGCGGCAGATAGCGATTGACGGGGGCCGTGCCTTGCTCGGGCATCAGTTCGATCCCGCCGCGCTCGGCCACCAGCTGGCTGACCGCGCTCTCCGGGTCCGACAGGTCTCCGAAATGCCGCGCGCCCGCTGGGCAGGTCCGCACGCAGGCGGGCTGACGGTCTTCCTCGGGCAGGTTCTCGTTATAGATCCGGTCGACGCACAGCGTGCATTTCTTCATCACCTGCTCGGCTGGGTCCATCTCCCGCGCGCCGTAGGGGCAGGCCCAGGCGCAGAGACCGCAGCCGATGCAGTCGGTCTCGTTCACCAGGACGATCCCGTCCTCGACCCGTTTGTAGCTGGCGCCTGTCGGACAGACTGTCACGCATGGCGCATCGGCGCAGTGCAGGCAGGACTTGGGAAAATGATACAGCTGCGCTGGCCCACCGGTCGTCGGCTGGACCTCATAGGAATGCACCCGGTTCAGGAAGCTGCCCACGGGATCCGCGCCATAGGCATCCTTGTCTGCCAGGGGTGCGCCGTAGTTCTCTGTGTTCCAGCCCTTGCAGGCGGTCACGCAGGCATGGCAGCCGACACAGGTATCCAGGTCGATGACAAGGCCAAGCGTCTTCTCGGTATGGGTCGGAAGCGACGTCATGACAGTCCTCCCGATTTCCCGTTGACCGAGGCCGGGAGGGACAAGCTCTTCTCGGGATGAAGCATGATTCCAGTAAGGTCACCATTTCTTCTTGGTGAAAATATGCCGGCGGAAGACGCCTCCGGCGTCTGGGGGCAGAGCCCCCCTGCAGCAGTCATCGTCATGCGCCCACCTTCCGTTTCACGATCTCCGGACCCCGGCCCACCGGACTCTTCTGTTCGGGGTGAGAGGGCTGCGTCTCGGTCGGCGCCGGCACCTTTTCTACCCGCACCCTCAGGTCGAACCATGCCGCCTGACCGGTGATCGGGTCCGAATTCGCCCATCGCAGTCCGTCGCCCTTGGGCGGGAGAAGCTCGTGAATGATATGGTTCAGAAGGAACCCCTTCTTCGCCTCCGGCGCCTCAGGTGAAAGTGCCCAGGCGCCCTTCCTCTTGCCGATCGCGTTCCAGGTCCAGACGGTGTTTTCGTTCAGCGCGGCCATATGCGCCACCGGCACCACGATTTCGCCATGCGGCGACGTCACGCGCGCCCAGTCGCCGTCTGCGAACCCGTTTGCCTCCCATATCTTCGTCGGCACGTAGAGCGGGTTCCGCCCGTGGATCTGCCGCAGCCACGCGTTCTGCGATCCCCAGGAATGATACATCGCCATCGGACGCTGGGTGAGCGCATGCACGGTGAACCGGTCGTCGGCGTCCGAGAACGGGGGATACCAGACCGGCAGCGGATCCATCGTCGTGGAATAGCGCGCCTTCAGATGGTCCGGCGGCGAGAGCCGATGTCTGCCCTCGGCGGCCAGCTGGAAGCGGCGCAGGGGCTCGCACCAGAGCGTGAACAGGTAGGGCGTGGGCTTGTCATAAAGCCCGATCTTCACCGCCCAGTCCTGGTAGGCCGTGTTCCAGGGCTTGTAGAACTGCGCCTCGTCGGGGATGTGCGCAATCCAGAACGAGCCGTTCTTCTTGTATTCCTCGATCTGGTTCGGGTTCGCCGCGCCGCGCCCGTGTTCGTCGCCATTGCCGCGCCATCCCGACAGCGGCCCGACACCGGGTCGCCGCTCGTGGTTCTGGATGTAGTCGGCATAGTCGGCGTATTTCTGGCCACCATCCTCGGTCACGAATCCCGGCAGACCCAGCCGCGCGCCCAGATCGCAGAGCACCGACTGAAAGCCCCGCACGTCGCGATCAGGTTCCACCACCGGCCAGCGGATCGCGTCGGCGGCGGCTTCCGCCTCGCAGATCGGACGGTCCAGAAGGCTGATGCAGTCGTGCCGCTCCAGATAGGTCGTGTCGGGCAGGATCAGGTCGGCAAAGGCGACCATCTCGGAGGAATAGGCATCCGAATAGATGATCCGCGGAATGACGTATTCGCCATCCTCGTCCGTGTCCGTCAATATCTTCATGACGGCGGACGTGTTCATCGACGAGTTCCACGCCATGTTCGCCATGTAGAGCATCATGGTGTCGATCCTGTAGGGATCGCCCGCATGCGCGTTCGAGATCAGCATGTGCATCAGCCCATGCGCGCTCATCGGGTTTTCCCAGGAAAACGCCTTGTCGATGCGCTTCGGCCGATTGTTCTCGTCCACCAGCAGATCGTCGGGTCCATGCACGAAGCCCAGGTGCGGCCCGTCCAGCGGCTTGCCCGGCGTCACGCCTGCATGGGGCTTAGGATGCGCCGTCGCGGGCTTGGGGTAGGGCGGTTTGAACCGGAACCCGCCGGGTACCTCGACCGAGCCCAGGATGATCTGCAAAAGATGCAGCGCGCGGCAGGTCTGGAACCCATTCGAATGGGCGCTGATCCCGCGCATCGCGTGGAAGCTGACGGGACGGCCCGTCATGGTCTTGTGCGTCTCTCCGCGGAAATCGGTCCACTCGTGTTCGATCTCGAAGGCCTCGTCAAAGGCGACGCGGGCGAGTTCGGCGGCGATGGCTCGGATGCGCTTGGCCGAAAGACCGATCTTCGGCGCGACGGTTTCGGGCGCGTAGTCCTCCGACAGGTATTTCTCCGCCATGTGATGCAGCACCGGGCGATGGGTCACACCGGCATGCCGCCAGAAAGCAGACAGGTCGGGCTTCACGCCCGGAGCATCGAACGCGGTCGGCTTTCCGGTGACCCGGTCCATGACCAGCTTCTTGCCGGCCTCGTTGGTCAGGATCAGCCCGTACTCGTCGGAGGCCTTGTCGCCGTTCACCAGGCAGGGCGCATCGGTGAAGCGTGCCAGGTAATCCAGGTCGATCTTCCCGGCCTTCATCAGGCAATGCACGAGGCTCAGGATGAACAGCCCGTCCGTGCCAGGCGTGATCCCAACCCATTCGTCGGCGACCGCGTTGTAGCCCGTGCGCACCGGGTTCACGCCGATTACCTTCGCGTCCCGCGCCTTCAGTTTGCCCAACCCCATCTTGATCGGGTTCGAGTCATGGTCCTCGGCCACGCCGAAGATCATGAACAGCTTCGTGCGGTCCCAGTCGGGCTGGCCGAATTCCCAGAAGGCGCCGCCCATCGTATAGATGCCGGCTGCGGCCATGTTGACCGAGCAGAACCCGCCATGGGCGGCATAGTTCGGCGTTCCGAAGGCCTGCGCCCAGAACGAGGTGAAGGATTGCGACTGGTCGCGCCCGGTAAAGAAGGCAAGCCGCGACTGGTCGGTGTCGCGGAGCGGCTTCAGCCAGGAAACCGCAGTTTCAAGCGCCTCTTCCCAGCTGATCTCCTCGAACTCGCCCGAACCGCGCGGTCCCACCCGCCGCATCGGCGCGCGCAAACGCGCCGGCGACAGGTGCTGCATGATGCCCGAAGAGCCCTTGGCGCACAGAACGCCCTTGTTCACCGGATGGTCGCGGTTGCCCTCGATATAGGCGACCTGTCCGTCCTTCATATGAACATTGATCCCGCAGCGGCAGGCGCACATGTAGCATGTGGTCTTGCGGACTTCGTCCGAAACCTTCGGCGACAACTCGACTTGCGGTTGGCTCATGCGCCCCTCTTCCTGGCTGAGAATCATATTCTCCGCTTTGCCAAGCGGATGCGACCAATTAATGGTCACCGCACCCTATTCCGAGGCGCCCCCCGCTATTAGGTCCAGTGCCTTGTTGCAGCTATATCCAGAAATCGAGATCGACCGGCTTTTGACAGGATGCCGCCAACCGCATCTTGCCGACCCACATCATCTCGGATCCGGAAGGTGCCTTGTGCCCGCCCTGACGCGACAAAGTTCGCCGTGGGCGGCGTCCCATGGGCTTGCCCGACTGAAGGTTGCCTTTTTCGAGGAATGACGGGCCTGCAAGGATTCCGTGACTGCGGATTGGCCCGTGCAGACCCGGCTTTCCCATCGACTCGCATCGCTGTGGGACGTGTCAACTGAACCCGGTGGATCGAATTCCCGGGCCATGTACGAAATCACCCGTTCCACCGCGCATCTCTTCAAGCGTTTCAAAGACCAAGAAGGCGTCGTCTTCGTAAAAGCCTCGGATCTCGACGATACCTTTCTGGTAAAGCTCGACCACCACGACCCAGCAGCGCAGTATCTCGCGCCGCGCCCCAAGCCCCAGAAGCCCGATCAGGGTCATCAGCCCAAGCGCGCCACTGCTCGAGGTCGAGTTTAGGAGAAGTACCAGTGCCACCGCGATGGCCAGGCCGAAGCCGAGAAGCTCGGCCGAGACGCGGCGTTCGACATTGGTGAAGACGATGGCGCTAGGTTGAACGACCCGCCCGCCGAGGATCAGGCGATGGTCGGTGATGTAAAGATCCTCGGCGCGAATGATGATACGCATCAGTCTGGATAGGTGATGAAGATCATGGGACGGAAATTGAAGAACCTCAGATCCGCGATGTTGAACAGCGCAGGAAACTGTCGGTTCAGGAAGTAGACGATCGGATCGCCGGCCGCCATGAGAAGCGACCCCATGACCAAGAGACATGCCGCCATCAGGCCGAATATTGTCTCGACGATCCCGTCTGCCATGTCTCCGATGAAGTAAAAGATGCGGCCCGCGAAATGCATCCCGGTCGAGAAGACTGGCCCGATGACGGCCCACACGAATGGTATGGCCAGGAGCTCTCCGACAGGTGGCTTTGCCGGCCCGCTTGCGGAGGTGACCAACATGAAGACCGCAAGAACGACGCCCGCGAAGAACGCTCGCCCCACGGCGAGTTTCAGTGTCGAGCCCCAATGAACCCGGCCCAGATCGGAAAACGCGAAATCAGTCATGATCTTTCCCCTTGTTTCTTTGATGCATGCGGGTCCGCGCTTGCGCGGACCAATCGCTTACCCCTTGGATTTGGCCGCCGCGACGGCAGCCTCGACGCTGCCGTAAGAGCCGGCGTGCTTGCCGTCCTTGAGCAAGTAGACGGAGGTCGAGAACATCCCGGAGTCCCGGACGATCTCGTATTTCGAATATTTGCCGTAAACGGTTTCAACGACGGTGCGTGACATGTGGATTTCCCTTTCTGTCAGTTGGTCCAGGCGCGGCGCATCGCGCGCACGGTGGCGACGATTGCGTCCAGTTCGTCTTCGGTGATGCCGGCGCGGTCGCAGAGCATCTTCAGCAGGCGCACTTCATCCTGATCGATGTCACCGTCGGACAGCATGATGTCGGAGAGGATCGCGGCGGCGGTGTACTTCCAGCCATCTTGCGCAAGGACCTGCGCGTAGTGCCCCGTCAGCCCATCGGCGTCCTGCTGCATCTTCCGCTCCATCCGGGTCAGAAGTGCGAAGTCTTCCTGATTGGTGTTGTCCGAAAAAAGTCGGCAGCGCGCGAGCGTTCCCATCGCCACGTTCACTTCGTCATCGCCAACGTTGCCGTCGGCGTGGATCATGAGAACGACGAAGTAGGCAATCGCCTCTTTCATTTCTTGGCGAGGGGAGACCTCGCGAGCGCCACCGAAGGCGCGGGACAGCAGTCCACCCATTCTGAATTCTCCTTTTCTGTGTCGCTGTTTCAGATTTCATCCGTTGCCCCCTGGTCGTAGCACCGGGTTGCTGCGTGGTGGGGTGACAAGATTTGTGATCCGGTTCGCCCGGCCTGTTCACGCGATGGCGAAATCGAGAATGTCGGTGCGGATGCCTGGCGGCAGTTTTTCCCGCGCGTTGTCGTTCAGGAAAAGACGCTCATGTCGTCCGCAATCGGCCCGCTGAGCAAACCGACCATCGACCCAAGGTCTGTGAACCCAGGAAACGGTGCCGGGTTCCTTCTTCCGAACAATGCCGCCGCCACTGCACCTGCAAGCTCGCCGGTGCAGCGGACGTTTTCGACACGGATGGATTTACCTGCCTTCCGTTCCGTCCGGGGGCGGTATTTCGGGTTCGGTTTTGGGTGGATCAGCTCGCCTGGTTTACCCGCTCGATATAGGCGCGGAGTTCTTCTGTCTCGCGGCGAGCGTCGCGAAGCCCATCCATCGCCGCCTCAAGCTCGGCCTCCGTCTGGGCCATCTTGTTGGTCAGTTCGGCTTCACGCTGTTGCATGTAGATGACCGCCTGATCACGCTCTTCTTCGGCGTGGTGCAACTCCTGCGCCATCTTGTCGAGATCGTCCATGTCCGACCGCGTCACGCGCGTGATGCGGCTGATCAGCCAATGGGTGAACCAGCCCGCAAGAAAGGCCATGAACAGGATCGCCGCTGTCGCCGCGATGAACTCGGTTCCGTTCACTGGCTTTCCTCCGTATCTTCGGTCTCGCCTTCGGCAGCCGCGTCTCCGGCTTCGACGTTTTCGGTCGGTGATCCGTCCGCGTCGGCCGTATCTTCGTCTGCGGCCTCGGGCGTCACAAGGCGAAATTCGATCCGCCGGTTGGCCTCGCGGCCCTCTTCGGTGCCGTTGTCCGCGATGGGCTGGCTTTCGCCATAGCCTTTCGCGGTCAGGTTCGAGGTCAGAACCCGCCGCGCCATGATCGCGTTCAGAACGGCATCCGCCCGCGCCTGGCTGAGCTGTTCGTTCATGACTTCGCGGCCCTGGCTGTCCGTGTGGCCGCTGATCTCGATCTGCACCGCCTGGCAATCGCGCAGGATGTCCGCGATCGCGTCGATGGTCGGAATCGCATCCTGTTCGATATCCGATGACGAGGGCGCGAAGGTGATCTTGCGCTTGTTCCCGGCGACGTTGATCAGTTCGACGCATTCCTCGGGCGTCGGCAGCGCGGCCAGCGGATCAAGAGCCTCGGAATAGGTGATGTCCAGATCGAAGGTCGCGCCGGTCTCAAGCTTGGCCGAGAGAATCCGTGCGATATCCGAGCGTGCGCTCTTGATCCCCGTCTGACCGCTGACACTTATGTCCGTTTCCGTCACGACAGCCGAGCCGCTGGACAGATAGGACAGCGCCTCGAGCGCCGCCAGCACGCGAGCCGTCCAGCCCTTCGGCACATTCTCGTCAATTCGCGTGGCGGGATAGACATTGGCAACGCCAAAAGCCGCCGCCGCATAGCTCTCGACGGCCGCGCGGGTCGTCTCGTCGCCCAGCCGTCCACGTAGTTGCACCTGCCCTTCCGGCGAGCGCGTGGCGGTGAACTCAGCAGGTTGCGCGCCGTCGGCGCTTTCGGTCACTTCCGGCTTCGGCAAAAGCGCGGCCAGCGAAAAGACCGGCGGAAGCGCGCCTTCAAGCTCTCCAACGGCCCGGTCGAAGGTTCTCTGCGGCGTCCCCTCGATCCCTACCAGCGTCACGTCGGCGTTCGAGATGGTCAGCGTACCTCCTCCCGCTGCCTGAACCGCCCGGATCCCCGCCACCGCCGCCTCGCCCCAGCGGGTCGACGGCGTGCCCAGCCCCAGTTCGCAACCGACATCGCCGGTCAGGCCCGCATCGATTGCGGCGGCAAGGATAGCGTCGCGCGCAGCCTCTGTATCCGCCGAACAGGCGTCGAAGCGCACGTTCTCGCCGTCCATCAGAAAGCGCAGCGTGAAGGGCGCGATCACCGGGCGCGGCGCGGTGATGTTCAGCGCCAGCGCCAGGCCCGGCGGCGCGTCGCGGTTCAGCCTGCGCTCGATCTGCCTCTTGTCGTCGGGATTCTTCGCCACAGCGGTGATCGATACCCGCTGCGCGGTGATCGAGACCTTCGAGCGTGGCAGCGACTCCAGCGCGCTCAGTCCGAAGGACAAAGCGCGATCCCAGCCGGTGGGTGGAGCGAAATCGGCGCTTTCCAGAAGATCGGTCACTCTCGCATCGCCCGAAATGCCACGCACGCGTTGAAGAATGGTTTCCGGGTCGCTTTCCAGGGGCACCAGACCGATCAGGGAGATTCCGTCGTCGTTCTTTAGAACCTCGATCGTAAAATCGGGGGCCTGGATCGCCTCGGCTGCCTTCACGGTCATGTCGTCGATCAGTCGGCTGGCGTCTACCACGGTTCCGGCGGCGCTCAACGCGGCGAAACGGATCGCCTCGGTATCGGCGGTGCCGGTCAGCCTCACGGTCAGGCCATCGGCGGCGACGTCCACCCAGTCATGGCCGGCCTGGCCCAGCGTCAGCCGGATATCCCGCACCGCGATGCTCTCGACAAACGTGCGGGCCCACATCGCCACGCCGATACAGCCCGCCCCCGCGATCAGGATCGCGACGAAGTGCGGCAGGATCTGTGATAACTTACGGGTCACTGACATGGCGACTAGTTAAGACTCCGAGGCGCGGGACGCAATCAGAGGAAATGCGCGACGGCAAGAAACAGCACGGGGATCAGTCCCGCGTTCCTGTTGGACCTGAACAGAGCCAGGCATCGCTCTGGGTTTTCGATGTCCAGAAGGCGCAGCTGCCAGGCCAGGTGCCAGCCGAAGGCCCAGGCGCCGCCCAATGCCACGACCAGCACCAGCACGTTTACCGAAGCGCCCAGCGCCAGGATCAGGCCCGCGCCCATCAGCGAAACACTGAATACCAGGAACCATTTCAGCCAGCGCGCGGTGTCTGCGCCGAAGAGGCGCGCGGTGGATTTCACCCCGATCAGTGCGTCGTCCTCGGTGTCCTGGTGCGCATAGATCGTGTCGTAGAACAGCGTCCACGCAATGCCGGACAGGTAGAGCAGAACTGCAGGCGAGGTCAGCGTGCCGGTCACTGCCGTCCAGGCCAGAAGGGCCCCCCAGTTGAAGGCCAGACCCAGGAAGATCTGCGGCCACCAGGTGAACCGCTTTGCAAAGGGGTAGATGCACACCAGCGCCAGCGACGCGATGCCAAGCCAGATCGCGTTCCAGTGGAAGGTCAGAAGGATGCCGAAAGCGAGAAGCGACTGGATCACCATCCAGATCACGGCCTGCTTTACGGTCACCTGGCCCGAGGGAATGGGTCGCGACCGGGTGCGGGCGACCCTGGCGTCGAAATCCCTGTCGGTGATGTCGTTCCATGTACAGCCCGCGCCGCGCATCAGCCAGGCGCCGATGGCGCAGCCCAGCGCGATCCAGGCTTCGGTCCATCCGAACCGGCCCTGCATCAGAGATGCAACGCCCAGGCCCCACCAGCAGGGCAGCAGCAACAGCCATGTACCGATCGGCCGGTCCGCCCGGCTCAGCCGCAGATAGGGGCGCGACCATGCGGGCGCCCATGTGTCGACCCAGTTGTCTTTCACCGCGTCGGCAACTTGTCCGTCTGGCGCTGCGTCGCTGCCGGTCATATGGTCCTGTCCCATGGGTAGCACGAATGTCAGGCTCTATGTAGAACAGCCCCTCGGTCAGGGGCAATCGGTCGCTCTGACGCGGGAGCAGGCCCATTACCTATTCGGCGTGATGCGGCTCATTCAGGGCGATGCGCTGTCGCTCTTCAACGGCCGCGACGGAGAGTGGCGCGCCGAAGTGGCCGAGGCCGGCAAGCGCGGGGGCACGCTGGTCTGCGCCGGGCAGACCGCGCCACAAGGTGCGCCGCCCGATCTCTGGCTCGTCTTCGCGCCCATCAAGAAGGCGCGCACCGATTTCATCGTGGAAAAGGCCGTCGAGATGGGCGCGGCCCGGATCATTCCGGTTCAGACGGATTTCACGAATTCCGAGCGAATCCGGCGTGACCGGCTTCAGGCCCATGCGCTGGAGGCCGCCGAGCAATGCGGCATTAGCTATGTGCCCGAGGTCGCCGAACTCGTGAAACTCGATCGTCTTCTTGCAGGCTGGCCCGCGGACCGTGCCCTGTATTTCTGTGACGAGGCTCTTGCAGGCGAAGGCGCTTCTTCTTGGGAAAAATATGCCGGGGGTCCGGGGGCAGAGCCCCCGGCCTCGGCCATCCTCATCGGTCCCGAAGGCGGGTTTTCCGAGGCCGAGCGCACCCGGCTGGCGGCTCTTCCCTTCACCCGGCCGATCGCGCTTGGCCCCCGGATCCTGCGTGCCGACACCGCAGCCGTCGCCGCACTGGCGCTCTGGCAGGCGCATGTCGGGGACTGGCGATGAACACCGATCCCCTGATCCGCCTGCATCTCTTCTTCGCAACCGAGACCGATCGCGCTCTGATCCTGCGCCAGGGTCCGTCCCGACAGTTACGCATGATCCTCTGGCATCGGGCCACCGACAGGTTCGAGGACGGCCAGTGGATCAGAAGCAAGATCTACGTCGAGCGTTGCAGCCTGTCTCCGGACGGACGCCATTTCATCTATTTCGCGCTGGACGGTCGCTGGTCGGCCGAGACCCGCGGCAGCTTCACCGCCCTGTCGCGCCCGCCCTTCTGGACCGCTCTCTCGCTTTTTCCCGAAGGCGACACATGGGGTGGCGGTGGCGTGTTCCTGGACAACATTCACTACTGGGCGTCCGGCGACGCCGACATCATCGGGCGTGACGAAGGACTGTCCCGCATCCGGCTCGCAGAGCCTGACAAGGGTTGCACCACCGGCATCCGGCTGATGAGCGGCGCGCGCGCACCTCTCGACCGCACGGCGACCAGGCGGCTTCTGGCCGACCCGCCGCCCCAGGACGCAAGAGCGCTTTTCGAGCGCATGCCCGCGCCTCCCGGCGATACGCTCGACCGCTATGACACCAAGGGCGGGTGCCTCTACCGCCGACGGGGCATGGAACTGGAGCTGATTCGCGATTTCACCGACATGGCGTTCGAACCGATCCGGGCGCCCTATGACTGGCGCGAAGGGGACGACGACCCGGTTTTATGGCATCCTCTTGACGGAGACCGGGCATGAGCTTCGTCCGTCCCGAGGTTCGCGACGGGCTTATGCGCTGGCGCGAGGTGCTGGTCGGTGCGGTGACCCTTGGTCTTGGCCTGCGTCTTGCGGCGACGAGCTTCGGCGCGATCTTCATCATTGGCTGCGGGCTGGCCATCACCGGTGCCGCGCTGATCGTCGCCGGCGTCCAGCGCGCGCGCTTCCGGTCGGGCGGTGGCGGTGCCGGTGTAGTCGACCTCGACGAACGGCGGATCACCTATTTCGGCCCCTACGGCGGCGGTGCGGTCTCGGTCGAGGACCTCGTCGAAATCGGTGTCGATCCGTCCCGCTCCTGGCTGATCCGAGACGTGAACGGGACCCACCTGATGATTCCCATGAACGCGGAAGGCGCAGATGCGCTCTTCGACGCGTTCGCCGCCGTCCCCGGACTGACACCGGCGCGGCTGGTCGAAGCGGTGCGCTCCACGCCGCGCCAATACACAACCATATGGGCAAAACCGCAGGGTCGCCTGCATTGACTTCGCGCCACTTTCGCGCAAGTCACGGGAACTAGACAGACCAGCAAGGCGCGAACCCCCATGTCCATCCCCCAGTCCGGCGGCGGCCCGATCGAGCGCCATGAACAACTTGCCGAATACCTCGCGGCGGGCTGCAAGCCCAAGGATGCCTGGCGCATCGGCACCGAGCACGAGAAGTTCGGCTATTGCAAGGACACGCTGAAGCCGCTGCCTTATGACGGCCCTCGCTCGATCAGGGCGATGCTCGAAGGCCTGCGCGACCGCTACGGCTGGGACCCGGTTCTGGAGGGCGGCAATATCATCGGGCTGGTCAAGGACGGGGCGAACGTCTCGCTTGAACCCGGAGGCCAGCTCGAACTCTCGGGCGCGCCGCTCGAAACCATCCACCAGACCTGCGACGAAGTGAACGAGCACCTGCGCGAGGTCCAAACGGTCGCCGATGGGATCGGCGCCGGGTTCATCGGTCTTGGGGCCGCGCCGCACTGGACGCATGACGACATGCCGCTCATGCCCAAGGGCCGATACAAGCTGATGGACGGCTACATGCAGAAAGTCGGCACGCTTGGCACGTCGATGATGCGGCGGACCTGCACGGTGCAGGTCAATCTCGACTTCGCCTCCGAAGCCGACATGGTGCAGAAGCTGCGCGTCTCACTGGCGCTGCAGCCGGTGGCCACCGCGCTCTTCGCCAACTCGCCCTTCACCGAAGGCAAGCTGAACGGTCACAAGTCCTGGCGCTCGCGCATCTGGCGCGATCTGGATCCCGACCGCACCGGCATGCTGCCCTTCGTTTTCGACGAAGGCTTCGGCTTCGAGGCTTACGTGCAATACGCGCTCGATGTGCCGATGTATTTCGTCTATCGCGACGGCCAGTACATCAATGCTCTTGGCATGTCCTTCCGCGACTTTCTCAAGGGCGAGTTGCCGGCACTCCCGGGCGAGAAGCCCACGCTCTCCGATTGGGCCGATCACTTGACCACGATCTTCCCCGAGGCGCGGCTCAAGAAATTCATCGAGATGCGCGGCGCCGATGGCGGCCCCTGGCGGCGGCTCTGCGCGCTGCCTGCGCTCTGGGTCGGCCTGACATACGATCAGGAGGCGCTCGACGCCGCCTGGGATCTGGTCAAGGACTGGGATGCCGAAACCCGCGACGCGATGCGCGTCGCCGCCTCGATCGAGGCGCTGGACGCTAGGGTCAACGGCATCTCGATGCATGACCTGGCCAGCGAGGTCGTGGCCATCGCCGAGACCGGCCTGAAAAACCGCGCCCGCCCCGGCGCCGGCGGCCTTCTGCCCGACGAGACCCATTTCCTGAATGCGCTCAAGGAATCGATCGAAACCGGCGAAGTGCCGGCCGACGAACTGATCCGCCACAACAACACCGACTGGGATGGCGACGTGACCCGGGTGTTCGGAGAATACAGCTACTAGCGCCGCGAGATCACGCTGTCAGATCATACCGGTAGAACCACATCCAATCCCTGATCTCCGGCGAGATCGACGTGCTCTTGCTGTCCGAACTCGGCGGGATTTCTTCGAAGCCAAGCTTGGCGTAGAGCGAGGGCAGTTCGGGATTGACCTTGAAGGTATCGGCAATCAGCCACCGCATCCCCAAGGCGCGGGCATCCTCGATCCTGGCATGGACCAGCGCTTCGCCCAGGCCGGACCGTCGTGCCGATGGGCGGATATAAAGATGCTTCATTTCCCCCGTGTCCTCGGAGACGCGTCGCAATGCCGCCGTTCCGACGATGTTGCCGTGCGCGTCGCGCACAAAAAGATAGCTGCCTTGCGGGGGCAAGACGGCATCCAGCCCCGACCAGAAGCCCGCGACATGGCTCCGCCAATCGAAATCCGGTCCGCCGCCGTTTGTTACCCGCCCGTGCATCATTTGTGCGTATTCCACCAGCAGGGCTTCCGCTTCGGCACGGGGGATATCGGCGCGGCTGGCTTGCCGTTCTATGAAAAACCCAGGCTTGGCTCCATATTTCACTGCATCGGTTCGCAACGATAGCTGTTCTGCGCCATGGTCCATGCCGTGTGTCCCGGTCAAACGCGTAGTTTCGATTTTCTGCACGCCCATCACCCAGACCTCCATGTCAGCGACACTCGTTGACATGACTTCTAACAGGGTCGCCTTGATCGCGCGAATCAGCAATAATGACAGAACGAAAGATCAGCTATCATGTCGCCGCACTGGAAGACCCTGCCTTCGCTGACATCGCTTCGCGCGTTCGAGGCTACCGCAGGTCATGGCGGCTTCGCCGGTGCGGCCCGCGCATTGAACGTCACCCATGCCGCCGTTGCCCAGCAGGTCCGTGCGCTGGAAGCGGAACTCGGGGTCAGTCTTGCGGTCCGCACGGGCCGAACAGTCAGTCTGACCGATGCGGGCACGCGTCTCGCCGCGGCACTTGCTGACGGTTTCGGGGCCATCGCCGCAGCGGTTGATGACATCCGTGTCCAAAGCGCAAGCAGGCCGCTGCGTATCGTCGCCAGGCCTTTTCTGGTGGATCGCCTGATCATGCCGAATCTCGCGCGATTCTGGCAGATGCATCCGGGCGTCGAGATCTCGATCCTGCCGCGTCGCGATTTTACGGGACTTACCGCGGCCAGTTTTGATCTCGCGATACCCTCCCTGCGCGATGGTTGCACGCCAGACATTCCAGGCACCGATTCTCACCTGATCGCTCGCGTGCCCATTGTCGCCATAGCTGCGCCCTCCCTTGTGGCAGAGCGAGGCAGCGATCCGGTCAACTTGCCGTGGCTCTGGCACGAAGAGGACATGGACCTCAAGTTGTCGGTCATGGCCGAGAGTGGGTTGCCCGTAGATCGGCTGTGCCAAGTGCGCATCGGAAGTCCGAATCTTCAGGCCGAAGCCGTGCGCCAGGGTCTGGGTGCCGCGCTCTTCAATGCTTCGATCGCGCGGTCCGACATCGATTCGGGCGATGTCGTCGAGTTGTCCCTTCCCAAGGCCGTCTATGTCACCTACTTCGCCGTCTATCCAAAAGGTCCGCGACATGCCCTGATCGCCCCCTTTGTCAACTGGCTTGAAAGCCTGATCTGAAGGATCCAAATCCTCCTTGTCGAAGGACGCTCCGGCACCCGGGAAACAAACGCCGATAGCCTTTGCCGCCAACGGCTGCGCCACCGTTCTGTGCGTTTCTCAGTCGACGATGACGCCCATCACGAAGTCCACCACCTTCTCCGCTGGCATTTCGCACGGTTTCAGCAGCGCTTCGCCGCTGGCCAGCCTGTAGAGGTTGAAGCTGATGTAGTCCGTGCCGCCAAGTTCTTCGGCTTCCAGTTTCTGTGATCGGCCGTTGGCCATCTGGGATTTCACGACGCGGTACCTGCGGCCCATGTAGGTTCCACCGTATCCGCCTAGCGGCAAGTTGTCGAAAAGATACAGGAATTCCGGATCAGGCGTCACTTCTTCGACCAAGAAGCCATGGGCTCGGTCCCGTCGATCAGACGCCGGATATTGTCGCGATGTTTCCAGATCAGCAGCACGGCCATGATGATCATGACGGCGGTGATCTCCCGGAACCCGACAAGATACGCGACGCAGGTCGTCAGCGCCGCTGACACGATCGCCGAAAGCGAGGAGATGCGATAGACAAAGAAGGTAAACAGCCAGGCAACCAGCGCGATCAGCCCTACCAACGGCGTCAATGCCAGGAGGGCTCCCAGAAAAGTCGCGACCCCCTTGCCGCCCCGGAAATTCAGCCAGACCGGGAAGAGGTGTCCCAGAAACGCGAACAGCGCCGCCACCTGCGCGGCATCTTCCCCCACAAGCGCCCGCGCCAGCAGCACTGCGACAAATCCTTTGCCGGCGTCGAGCAACAGCGTCGCAAGCGCCGCCGATTTGGAGCCGGTCCGCAGGACGTTCGTCGCACCGATATTCCCCGAGCCGATTGCCCTGACATCACCCAATCCCATGATCCGGGTGACAAGCACACCGAACGGAACGGAGCCGAACAGGTACGCCGCGATCGCTGTGATCGCGAGCAGGAACATCGGGCTGTCGAATGGCGGCATGGTTTTCGTGCGCTCTATTCGGGAAACACGGGTTCGTCCGGTTTCTCTTTCATTTGTTTAACTGCGTTAATCAAAAATGAACACGGGATGGGTCTTTTCACCAGCGGATTGATCCGTGCGTTCATGCGTCATGAGGAAGTGTAGTCAAAAACCCGCACTCCACCGACCCAGGTCCCCAGAACACGCCCCTCCATCCGCGCCTCGTCATAAGGGGTATTCTTTGATTTTGACCGCAGGTTGAACCTGTTCAGCACAAACGGAACATCGGGATCGAACAGAACCAGATCGGCCGGTGCGCCGGGTGAGAGTCTTCCGGAATCCAGTCCGAGCCGCTTTGAAGGGGCAAGCGACAAAGCTCGCCAAAGAGTGGGCAGGTTCATGTGGCCACTGTGGATGAGGCGCATCATCGCGGGAAGCAACGTCTCGAGTCCGATTGCGCCCGAAGCCGCCTCTTCGAACGGCAGGCGCTTCGATTCCTCGTCCTGAGGCGTATGCATGCTTGAAATCACGTCGATCAGGCCCGAGGCGACGGCCTCGACGGCAGCGAGCCTGTCCTCTTCGGACCGAAGTGGTGGTTTTACCTTGAAGAACGTCCGAAAGTCACCAACGTCCAGTTCGTTCAGTGTCAGGTGGTGGATCGACACGCCCGCAGTCACATCCAGTCCGGCGTCTTTGGCCCGTTCCAGACGTTTCAGCGCGCGCGCTGTCGTGATCTGATCCGCATGATACCGGGCGCCTGTCATCTCGACGACTGCCATGTCCCGATCGAGTCCCATCCTTTCGGCCATGGGCGATACCGATGGGAGGCCCTTCAGGGCGGCGAACTTGCCGCTGGTTGCCGCCGCCCCGGCGGACAGACCTGGTTCTTGCGGATGGCTTACGACAAGCGCACCCAGAGACGCGGCGTAGGTCATGCAGCGGCTGAAAACCTTTGTGTTCTCGACGACTGCATCGCAATCAGTGAACGCGACGGCACCTGCATCCATCAGGAATCCGATCTCGGCCATCTCGCGGCCCTCGCGCGCTCGTGTCAGAGCAGCCATGGGCAATACGCGTACCGGCGCAGCCTCGTTTGCACGCCTGCGGACAAATTCCAGCACTTCGGGAGTATCGATGGCAGGCAGCGTGTCGGGCCGGGTGACCATGGTGGTGATGCCGCCCGCCGCGGCGGCGGCTCCCGCGCTGCCGAAGCTTTCCTTGTGACGTTCTCCCGGTTCGCTGACCTTGACGCCGATATCGACGATGCCGGGCGCCAGGCACTTGCCAGCACAGTCAATCACTTCGGCCCCGTCCATGCCTCTGGGACCGGCAATAAATCCGTTGTCGATGGCCAGCGTGCCGATCGAGTCCGTGCCTTTTTCGGGATCGATCAGTCGGGCGTTCGTGAAAAGCAGTGCGGTCATGGTTCCTCAGGTGTCAGATGACGAAAAAAAGCACAAGTGCGCCGGACAGGGCCAGCGCCCCCAAAGCGACCATCCACCATTTGAAATGCCGTTCGGCTTCGCGATAGGCCCGCGACGCCCCCCGAGGGGCGACTACCCCTTCGGCAGCCTCGCTGTGCGCCATGCGGACCGGTGGGGGCGACTTCACTTCTTCGAAAGCCGCAATGAAGCGAAGCGCCGGATTCGGGTTCAAATACACTTCCTGGCCCTCGAAGGCTGACGACGGCACAAGAATGACAAGGCCCTTGAGGGCATCCAGAACTGCAGCCTTTCCCGCCATTGATTCTTCGGGAATGCCATAGCCTTCCCGAAGATAGGTTTGCAGACCCAGGATCTCGATCACCTTGGCGGGAAACACCTCTACCTTGCGGGCATCAAGAGAGATGTTCTTGCCAAGCAGCTTTGCGACGTTCCCTGCGGTTATTGCGGCGTCTCCTTCGGGTTCCAACGCCGTGGTGAAGATACGCACGACACCGCGTTCACCCGCACGGACATTCAGCGGGTCGTTCATCGGGTTGTCCATCTCGGGATCATTGCGGCGCCCCATGCTGTGCGGATTGGAGGTCTCTGATCATGCGATAGACGTCATGCCCGTTCGCTAGTCCTTCGAAGCCTTTCTTGTCGGTGCGCTGGTCGCCATCGCTGTCTTTTGCGGTCTCGAAATGGAAGTAGACCGACAGCGTGCCGTCGCTGTTTTCCTGTGTTTCTACGCGTGTATCGGAGTGGATTGGCAGCACCTCCATTTTGCGTCCGAAGGTGCGCGATGCGATATAGCCGTGGCGGTTCGTCAGCGCGTAGCGGATGTGCCTCGGCGCGAGGATCTCTTCGAGCCATGTGCCGAAGACCATGGCGCCTCCGACCAGCACGAAGATCGAGCCGAATGCACCGACGAATATCCCGGCCACCAAACCACCCAGGTTGCCGCTGAAGATTTGGGTCAATCCGAAGTAGCACGTGAAAAGACCCGCGCCCAGAAATGGCAGTCCGAAAAGACCAAGCAGGATATTTCGCGGGATTTGGCGAAAGCCGGGTGAGGGCGCGCCTTCCCACAAGAGCATCTCGCCAGGCTGGAACCAATCCTCCCAGCGGTCTCGCATCTCAGACAGCCAAGCTCTTGGCAGCACGCGCTGCACGCAGGTTGTCGGCCAGCAATTTCATCGCAGCCATGCGCACGGCCACGCCCATCTCGACCTGCTCCTGGATGACAGACCTGTTGATGTCATCGGCGATTGTTCCGTCGATCTCGACACCCCTGTTCATGGGGCCGGGATGCATGACGATGGCGTCTTCCTTGGCGAAGGACAGCTTCTCTGCGTCCAGACCAAAGCGGTGGAAATACTCGCGCTCCGAAGGAATGAAGGCACCGTCCATCCGCTCCTTCTGAAGTCGGAGCATCATGACGACGTCCACGTCTTTCAGGCCCTCTCGCATATCATGGAACACTTCGACGCCCCAATCGGCGGCTCCTGACGGCATCAGGGTGCGGGGGCCCACCAGCCGCACTCGGTTTTCCATTTTCCCGAGGAGCCAGATGTTCGAACGTGCCACACGCGAATGCGCGATGTCGCCACAGATGGCGATCGACAGTCGATGGAGCCTTCCCTTGGCGCGCCGGATCGTCAGGGCATCCAGCAGCGCCTGGGTGGGATGCTCGTGCCGGCCGTCGCCCGCATTGAGGACGGCGCAATTCACCTTTTGCGCCAGAAGGTTGACCGCACCTGAATTTGGATGACGCACGACCAGAAGGTCCGGATGCATCGCGTTCAGGGTCAATGCCGTGTCAATGAGGGTTTCCCCTTTTTTTACGCTGGATGCGCCGATGGCCATATTCATCACATCCGCACCCAGACGTTTGCCGGCCAGCTCGAAACTGGCCTGGGTGCGGGTCGAATTTTCGAAAAACATGTTGATCTGCGTGAGCCCAGACAAAGCAGTATCGTGCTTCACGTCGCTTCTGTTCAGATCGACATAGGTATCGGCCAGATCCAGAAGAGTGGTGATTTCGTCCGGGGCGAGATGTTCGATGCCAAGCAGGTGGCGCGCGCGGAAACTCATGGGCTCGTCCTTCGAATGCGCTTCTCTATAGGACGGCTGGTGCGCCCTGCCAAGAAGGGGCAGGTTTTGGCGCGGCAAATCGGCAGGGGCGATTGCGCATTTCCCGGCTGCGCCCTAGCTTCTGGTCATGGGATTCTGGGAAATGAAAGCGGCGCTGGAATGGCAGATCGCCATGGGTGCGGACGAGGCGATCCTCGATGCGCCGGTCGATCGCTATTCCCTTCCTGAGACACCGTCAAAAAAAGCGGACGCTTCGCTGCCGCCACCGGTCGAGGATAAGATTGACGCGGTCGCTGTGTCCCGTGCCACAGCCGAGTCTGTTACTGATCTCGACGGTTTGCGCGCTGCGATGGACGCTTACGAGCACTGCGAACTGAAGCGCGGCGCGCGGCAACTGGTATTCTCGGACGGTCAGCCGAATGCGAAGGTCATGATCATCGGCGAGGCACCGGGCCGGGATGAAGACATGCAGGGCAAGCCTTTTGTCGGGCGTGCCGGACAGCTTCTGGACCTGATGTTCAGCCATATCGGACTTTCGCGTCAAAGCCCCGCCGCTGAAACCGCGCTTTACATCACCAACGTCCTGCCCTGGCGCCCTCCTCAGAACCGCGATCCGCAACCTGACGAGGTCGCGATGATGCTGCCGTTCCTGAAGCGGCATGTGGAGCTGATCGATCCCGATATCCTTATTGCCATGGGAAATCATTCCTGCCAGGCGCTGTTGGGGCAACGCGGAATAACGCGGTTGAGGGGCAAATGGGCCGAGGCGCTGGGCAAACCGGTACTCCCCATGTTTCACCCCGCCTACCTGCTGCGCACGCCCGAGGCAAAGCGCGAGGCCTGGGCTGATCTTCTCTCTCTCAAGGCAAGGCTGTCCAAATGAGCCGCATAGACGAGTCCAAGGAATTCATCCCGGTCCGGATTGCGGTTCTGACCGTCAGCGATACCCGTTCACTGGATGACGATCGTTCGGGTGATACTTTGGTGCAGCGGATCACGGATGCCGGTCACAAACTGGCCGCTCGCGACATCGTCACAGATGACCGCGACAAGATCGCTACGCGCCTCCGCAACTGGTGCGCCGACCCCGAGATCGACGTGATCCTGTCCACGGGCGGTACCGGACTGACGGGGCGTGATGTGACGGTCGAGGCGCACAGGGACGTGTACGAGAAGGAGATCGAGGCCTTCGGAACCGTATTCACCCATGTATCGATGGCCAAGATCGGGACGTCGGCAGTGCAAAGCCGCGCCTGTGGCGGCGTAGCGCAAGGAACCTATTTGTTTGCACTGCCCGGCAGTCCCGGAGCGTGCAAGGACGCTTGGGATGAAATCCTTGTCTGGCAGCTGGATTATCGCCACAGGCCCTGCAATTTCGTGGAAATCATGCCACGTCTCGATGAGCACCTCCGACGGAAATAGCACTCTCATACGTTTGAACCACATGGGCTTTGCTAAATGACGGGCAGAGCTACATAATGCAGCGTTGCAACTTCACGGACGAACCGTCGTGCGATTTCTCAGACGATCCCTTGTCGGTCTTTTTCTGCTGGCTGTGACCTTCGGCCTGATGGCCTATGCCGGTTCATTGGTCTGGGATGCCCTGCAGGCACGCTGGTCGGATGAACCGGGTGAGCGGCCCGCGCGGGAGCGCGTATTTGCCGCGGACGTCGTGACGATATCCCCTGAAACCATCCGCCCGGTTCTTTCGACCTTTGGTGAGGTGCGTTCCCGACGCACATTGGAGCTCCGGGCTTCCGCAGGCGGTCAGGTGATCTGGTTGTCTCCGGAATTCGAGGAGGGTGGCGAAGTCGAGGCTGGCGCGCTTCTGGCCCGGATCGATCCCGCCGACGCGCAATCTGCTCTGGACACGGCCCGCGCTGATCTGTCCGAGGCTGAAGCGGATCTGCGCGATGCGGAACGCGCGCTTGGGCTGGCGGCGGATGACATTCTGGCGGCCGAGGATCAGGTTCGTTTGCGAGACAGCGCCTTGACGCGGCAGCAGGACTTGTTGGACCGCGGAGTAGGCTCGACAGCCGCTGTAGAAACAGCCGAACTTGCCTTGTCTTCTGCGCGGCAGGCGCTGGTCTCACGGCGCCAGGCACAGGCCAGTGCCGAGGCTCGGGTAGACCAGGCAAACACGGCTCTGGAACGGCGCAGGATCGCGCTGGCAGAGGCAGAGCGGCGTCTTGCGGATACCGAGATTGAAGCAGAGTTCACCGGCGTTCTGAGCGAAGTGTCTGTGGTCGAAGGCGGCTTGGTCAATGCGGGTGAAAGCCTTGCCCAGCTGATCGATCCGAAGGCGCTGGAGGTCGCGTTTCGTGTTTCAACGCCGCAGTATACGCGGTTGCTGACCGAGAGTGGTCGTCTTGTCGGTGCCGATGTCTCTGCTTCCATCGACATTCTTGGCGTCAATCTTGAAGCCAAAGGCGTCATCAGCCGTGAAAGCGCGGCAGTCGGCGAGGGTCAGACCGGACGGCTTCTGTTCGCGCGTCTGGATAGCGCACCCGGGTTCAGGCCGGGAGATTTCGTCTCTGTGCGCATTCAAGAGCCGCCGCTGGATCGCGTGGTACGCTTGCCTTCGGCTGCCGTCGATGCCGCTGGGACCGTGCTTCTCCTTGGTGAAGAGGATCGGTTGGAAGTCGCGAGTGTCCAGGTTTTACGTCGCGAAGGCGACGACGTCATAGTCCGAGCCCGAGGTCTCGCCGGTCGTGAGATCGTGGCCGAGCGCACACCTCTTCTTGGTGCAGGAATTCGTATTCGCCCGATCCGCCGGGGTGCCGACGGCGCGGCAGCCCCAGAACCCGAGCCAGAAATGCTGTCGCTTGATCCCGACCGACGCGCGCGGCTTGTCGCTTTTGTCGAAGGAAACCAGTTCATGCCGGCCGAGGCCAAGGCTCGCGTTCTGGCTCAGTTGCAGGAAGACCTGGTGCCAGCCCGCGTGGTCGAACGCATCGAATCCCGGATGGGAGGCTAGGTCATGGCCCGTGATCTGGCCCGCGCCACGGGTGGCATACTCTCGTATTTCACGCGCCACCGAACGGCGGCGAACCTTCTGCTTCTGATCCTTCTTTTCGCCGGTGCTTACACAATACCCCAGATGAGGGCTCAGTTCTTCCCGGACGTCATTGTCGACGATGTCGATATATCGGTCACCTGGGATGGGGCCGGGGCCGAGGACGTGGACGCCGCTATTGTCCAGGTACTGGAGCCCGCGCTGCAGGGTGTGGACGGGGTGTCTGAAACCTCGGCGACGTCCCGCGAAGGCAGCGCATCGATCAGCCTGGAATTCGAGCCGGGCTATGACATGGATCGGGCAGAAGAGGACGTGCAGACCGCGCTCGACGGTGTGAACAATCTCCCAGAAGATGCCGACGACCCGGAGATCCGTCGCGGGCGCTGGTCGGACCGGGTGACGGACGTCATCATAAAGGGGCCGGTCGGGGTCGATCAGCTCGCGAACTTTGCCGATGAATTCGTCCAGCGGCTATTCGCGCAGGGGGTGACCCGTACCACCATCAGGGGGCTTGCGGCCCCCGAAACGATTGTCGAAGTCACCTCGCTTGATCTGATCCGTCACGACATCACGATGCGACAGATCGCTGACGCGATTGCAGAAGAGGCCGAAGCTGACCCCGCGGGTGATGTTTCTGGCGCTGCCCGCGTGCGCACCGGTGTCGCCAAACGCTCGGCAGACCAGATCGCAGATATCGTTCTGCGATCGTCCGACGACGGCACACAACTGCGGATCGGCGACGTTGCCCGTATTCGGGTAGAGGGCATCGATCGCGAGCGCGCGTATTTCGTGGGGCCTGATCCAGCCATATCGATCCGAGTCGACCGCTCGGCTCAGGGCGATGCGATCCGCATGCAGCGGACTGTCGAAGAGGTCGCTGCCGAGATGGAGCGGACCCTTCCCACCGGCGTCGAAATCGATCTGATCCGTACTCTTGCCGAGTCGATAACCGCGCGTCTGAACATCCTTCTGGACAACGGCGCCATGGGGCTTGGCCTCGTGGTGCTGTTGCTGTTCCTGTTCCTCAATGCGCGCACCGCGCTTTGGGTGGCAGCCGGGATTCCGGTCGCGATGACCGCGGCGATCGCGATCATGTGGATGGCCGGATTGACGCTGAACATGATCTCGCTTTTCGCGCTGATCATCACCCTCGGTATAGTTGTGGACGATGCCATCGTCGTGGGCGAGCACGCCGATTTCCGTGCTCGACGCCTTGGCGAGGACCCAGCCACGGCGGCTGAGAATGCCGCGCGGCGCATGTTCACGCCGGTCTTCTCGGCGACGATCACGACCATTATTGCCTTCTTTGGTCTAGTCGCCATCGGGGGACGCTTTGGCGACCTGATTGCCGATATTCCGTTTACGGTCATCGTGGTTCTGACTGCGTCGCTGGTCGAATGCTTCCTGATCCTGCCTAATCATATGAAGCATGCGTTGACCCACACAGCCAAGGAACACTGGTACGACTGGCCTTCTCGTTTCGTGAACAGGGGCTTCCGCTGGATCAGAGAAACCCTGTTCCGGCCGCTGATGGCGGGTGTGATCGTGGCCCGCTATCCGGTTATCGCGTTCGTGATTGTCATTCTGGCCAGCCAGGTTGCGCTTTTCATTCGCGGTGACTTGCAATGGCGCTTCTTCAACGCGCCTGAACAGTCTTCGGTCACCGGCAATTTTGCCATGGTGCCGGGTGCGACGCGTGACGACACGGTCGAGGTCATGCGCACGCTTCAGAAGACCGTCGAGGAACTTGGCGTCAAGTATGAGGCCGAGCATGGTCGAAACCCGATCCGCTATGCGCTGGCCGAGATTGGTGGAACGACAGGGCGTGGCCTTGCGGGTGAGGAGACAAAGGAAACGGACCAGCTGGGGTCGATCGCGATCGAACTGATTGATGCCGATCTGCGTCCGTATTCTTCGTTCGCCTTCGTTGCGGAACTGCAGGACGCCGTTCCGCGTCATCCGATGCTGGAGACCATCAGTTTCCGCGGCTGGCGCGGGGGGCCAGGTGGCGACGCGATCGACATCGAGCTGTCCGGCGCATCCTCGGAAACGCTGAAAGCCGCCGCTGAGAACCTGAAAGCTCAACTCGTGCGCTATGGAGAAGTGTCGGCGCTGGAGGACAATCTTGCCTATGACAAGGAAGAGCTGGTTCTGGAGTTGACGCCGCAGGGGCAGGCGTTAGGGCTGACCATTGACGATCTGGGCGGAACGCTGCGCGCGCGCCTGAACGGGATCGAGGCGGCCACCTATCCCGACGGGCCTCGCTCGGCGGCGATTCGCGTAGAGCTGCCGTCCGGCGAACTGACCGCCGATTTCCTTGAGCGCATGTTGATCCGGACCGGACCGACACAGTCGGGACAGGGGGTTTATGTGCCATTGGCCGATATCGTCACGGTCGAACGCCGCACAGGATTCTCGACGATCCGGCGCGAGAACGGGATACGCGTCGTGTCAGTGACGGGTGATCTGTCCGAGGACGACCCCGACCGCGCCACCGAGATTTCAACCGAGATTCGTGAGGTCATCCTGCCGAAACTGGAAGAGGATTTCGGGATTTCGACCTATATGTCCGGTCTTGCAGAGCAAGAGCGCGATTTCCTTGCCGACGCCCTGACTGGCCTGGTCCTGTGCCTCGCGGGAATCTACCTGACGCTGGCGTGGGTGTTCTCGTCCTGGCCGCGGCCATTCGTGGTGATGGCAATCATTCCTTTTGGACTTGTAGGCGCGATTTGGGGTCACCACCTTTGGGAAGTGCCACTCTCCATGTTTTCGGTTGTCGGCCTCATAGGAATGGTTGGCATCATCATCAACGACTCGATCGTTCTTGTGACGACCGTTGACGATTACTCCAAGGACAGGGGTCTGTTCCCGGCAATCATTGATGCGGCCGCTGACCGACTGAGGCCCGTGTTCCTGACCACGGCGACGACCGTTCTGGGGCTTGCGCCGCTGCTCTACGAGACATCGAAAGACGCGCAGTTCCTGAAACCGACGGTTATCACGCTGACCTATGGTCTTGGTTTCGGGCTCGTGCTCGTACTGCTGGTCGTGCCCGCTCTACTTGCGATCGGGCATGATCTTGGCAGGAATATCCGGGCAGCACGTCGGGCCTTCGCAAGCGGCGCGCGCGCGCCCGGCATGGGCCTTGCGCTGGGCGTTGCGGCGCTTGGAATGACGGTTGCATTCGTCTTTACCCTCGGTTCGGTAATCGTCAGGGGAGCCATGCCCGCCGCGCTTGGCGGCGGCACATCTGCTCCGATCGCGCTGGGCGTGTTTGTTGCAGTGTCGGCGGCTATCACAATTGTTGTCTGGTTGCTTGCCAGCGTTCGAATGGCGGCGCGGCGGGCAAGTACCTGAGGGCGTCAGTCGCACCCCAACGCCTCGACGGCCTTGCCGCCGGCAAGAATTGTCAGCCGGACGTCCGAGCGTGCGAGCGCAAAGGGCGTGGCGCTTGGAGGGACCATTTCGACCTCGGCGCGTAGTGTCACTCCGGTGCGGCTGACCGTGGCCTCCGATATCCAGAGACCCGACTCGCCAGCTTCGATCACGGCGACTTCTTCCCCGTCCATCTTCGCCACATCGGTCTCGACGCCCACGCGAAGCCCGTCCGAGATCGGAGAAATCTCACAGCGCAGTTCGCCGCCGATAGAGGGACGATCATCCAGAGCGGCCTTCAACGCGCTTGAATCGTGCCGGGCGGGAGTGAGTTCAGCGGCGATGCGGAACGTCACGGGAATGCAGATATCTTCGCAAACACCGATTTCGATCTCGCCCATCAGACGGATCGTGCCGGCGCGGTCGTGCGTGTCGATCAGCAGCGGAAAAAGCACGCTGTCTTTATAGCCGATTGAGCGCAGGCCGTTCTGGTTGAAGACTTCCGGTACCGGATAGTGCACGTCGACGTCAGCGATGTTCGAGGACCCGGACCAGTTGAAGGATGGGGGAATACCGCCTTCGCCAGGCGCACGCCAATACGTTTTCCACCCCGGTGCCAGTCGGATGGACAGGCCAGCTATGTGCCGCCCATCTGCGTCGCGCCAGCCGGGAACGATTCCGATCTGTGCGACGTCATCCGGAACCTGCGCCGAGGCGGGCAGGGCCAGAATGACGGCAAGAGCCGTGGTCATGATCGAACGTGCCAACATCACAAATCCAATACGCCGAACAAAGGTTGAAATTGAAATCACATTCAGGTCACGGAGCGTGAGTGTTGTGGCCGATCCTCTTGATCGAACTCACTTGCTTCCCCATTCTGTTATATATGAGCGCACCCGATAGTCTTGAAGGCAAACTCTTGATTGCCATGCCCGGAATGGGGGATCCGCGTTTTGAGCACAGCGTGGTTTTCATGTGCGCCCATTCCGAGGAAGGCGCGCTTGGCCTGATTGTTAACAAGCCCGCTCCTGAGTTGCGGTTTGCGGCGCTGATCGAACAGCTTGGATTTGATGTCGGTGATCCCAAGCGGGAGATCCGTATCCATTTCGGCGGTCCTGTGGAGCACGGCCGCGGCTTCGTTTTGCACTCATCCGATTACCGGTCAGAAGGCTCGACGCTCGAGGTGGATGACTCCTACAGCATGACCGCGACAATGGATGTTCTCGAGCAGATCGCCAGAGGCGACGGCCCCAGTTCGGCGTTGCTGGCGCTGGGATATTCAGGATGGGGCCCCGGTCAGCTTGAAGCCGAAATATTGCAGAATGGCTGGCTGACCTGCGATGCCGCGCCCGAGATCGTCTTCGGTGAGAACGACGAAACGAAGTGGAGCGCAGCGCTCAGAACGTTGGGGATCGATCCGCTGATGCTGTCGGGCACTGCCGGACGCGCTTGAGCGATTTCACGTTCATGGCTGAGCGTCTGGAGGGCTTTTCGAAAGTCCTAGATCTGAGTGATGCCCACAGCATGCAGGTGCAATACACTTAGCCGACGCTTTGCATATCTTTGGAATACGCAGAAAAACGGGCCGCCCCACAGAGGGCGGCCCGTTTGTCATCAGGCAGAAAAGATCACTCCTTCACGGTAATCCGGCCGTCTGTGTAGGGCGTGTAGGGTCCCTGTTTTACCAGATACTCAATCGTTACGTCGGCAAGGTCGGGGCCGTAGTCATAGACATTCTCGGCATTCGCGAACATGCCGTAGCCGTCGCCGCCACGACGCACGAAGTCGTTGGAGACGACCCCGTACATCTTGGCCGGATCGAGCGGCACCCATGTTCCGCCCTCGTCGACCATTATGTCCACGATGCGCTGGCCCGTGCCTGCCGCCGGATCGATCGTGTATTTCATCCCTGAAACCTGCGCAAAGCGGCCGTCCTTGTCAGGATCGTCGTACTGGGCAACGGCGTTCTCGAGCGCCTCTTTAACCGTTGCGCCCGGGATGAAGAAGGTCGAGAGCGTGTTCTGGAACGGCAGAACCGTCAGCACCTCGCCTTTGGTAATGTCGCCCTCGTCGATCGAGGCACGAAGCCCACCCCCGTTGGCGATGGCGATTTGGATGCCCTGGCTCTTGACTCGGTCGAGCATCGCGTCGGCCACGAGGTTGCCCATCTGGCATTCCCTGTAGCGGCAGTTCGAACGCTCGCCGTCGATGGCCTGTGCGGCTTGGGCCACGACCTCATTGCGGATCTCGTCGAGGGGCACGGCGGCTTCGGCGACGCGGGCCTTGGTGGCCTCGTCCTCAGTTACGGCCGCATCCATAATGACAAGATCGCCGGTCGCCTCGGTGACGTTGCCGTCGTCGTCGAAGGTGACGCTGAGCTCCCCCAGGTACTTGCCATATGCGAAGGCCTGGACAATCTGCACGCCGTTCACCACGGTCGGATAGGGTCCGGCAGCGCCTTCGACCGAGTTCGACAGAAGCGTGTTCGAGTGCCCGCCGACGATCACGTCGACCCCGGTGGTCTCCGCCGCGACGCGTTGGTCCGTCGCATAGCCCGAATGGGACAGGACGACGATCTTGTTGATGCCCTCGGCGGTCAGCCGGTCGACCTCAGTCTGCACCGCGGGGACCGGATCAGAGAACGCGATGTTCGGGCCAGGCGAGGCCAGTTCGTCGGTGTTCTCGGGCGTCAACCCTATCAGACCGATCTTCTCGCCACCCTTTTCGATCACGACCGATTTCTGGATCGCGCCCGCCAGGATCGGTTCGCCACTGATATCGGCATTCGACATCAGGATCGGAAAATCGACTGCGGCGGTGAATTCCTTGAGGACCTCGGGACCATCGTCGAACTCGTGGTTGCCGACGGTCATTGCGTCGTAGCCCATCTTGTTCATCATCTCGGCGGCGAGCTTGCCCTTGTAGAAGGTATAGAACAGCGTGCCCTGAAACTGGTCGCCGCCGTCGACCAGCAGAACGGGCGTGTTGCCCGCGCGCTGGCGGGCGGCCTCGATGCCGGTGACGAGACGCGCGGAGCCGCCGAAACACTTGCCCTCGGTATTGTCCTCAGCCGAACAGCCCGAGTTGAAGCGGCTGATCGGCTCGAAACGCGCGTGGAAGTCGTTCGTGTGCAGGATGGTCAGCGCGAAGTCTGCCATCGCAGCGCTCGCGCTAAGCGCCAGAATGGCGCTGCCCGAAAGCAGTTTGATAATCATTTTGGGAATCCCCCTGTCGGTTGTTCTTCGGAAGAGAGTGACGCCAACCGGACGGCGAGTCAAAAGGCAGTTGCGCTGTCGCAGCGTCAAGTAGCTTGACCCCGGCAGTCTGCCTTGTCACTGAGCACTCATGGTCACGATCTACAAGATATTCCGTTCGGTTGAGAACGACGACTTCGTCCGGCGAGGCGAAACAGAGGGAGCGCCTGTGGATGTTGCGGATGGTTTCATCCATTTTTCCACAGTTGAGCAAGTCGCCGAAACGGCCGCCAAGCATTTTTCCGGCGAAACGGATCTCAAGCTGTTGGCGCTTGATTCAGACTTGCTGGGAGACGATCTTCGATGGGAACCGTCGCGCGGCGGTCAACTCTTTCCGCACTTATACCGGCGCCTGCGCATCGATGACATTCTTTGGACCAGGGACCTGCCGCTTGGTGCGAAGGGTCACGAATTTGGGGATCTGCTATCGTGATCGAACGGCTGGGTCTTGCAGTCCTGAACCGGATCGATCCCGAGATGGCACACAGCTTTGCGCTGAAGGCTCTGCACACACCATTCGCACCCCAACCTGGGCCTGTCCGGTCTCCGCGGCTTGAAACCCGGCTTGGTGATCTGTTGCTGCCGAATCCAGTTGGTCTCGCGGCAGGTTTCGACAAGAACGCGATGGCGATTGCCCCGCTGATGCAGGCCGGTTTCGGTTTCATCGAAGTGGGGGCTGCAACACCGCGGCCGCAGCCCGGGAATCCGCGCCCGCGACTATTCCGGCTGCGCGAGGATCGTGCTGCGATCAATCGCTTCGGCTTCAATAACGATGGCATCGAGGCCATTGCCGACCGGCTGGCCGAGAGGCCTGAGGGTATTCCCGTAGGTCTCAACATAGGGGCCAACAAGGACAGTCCCGATCGCGCCCGCGACTTCGCCGAAGTGATGCGCGTGGCCCGTACTCTCGTGGATTTCGCCACCGTCAACGTATCCTCGCCGAACACTGAAAAGCTTCGCGACCTGCAGGGTGCCGAAGCTTTGCGCGGCTTGTTGTCCGGTGTCATGGCTGAGCGTGGAACAGTTCCGATCTTTCTGAAAATCGCGCCTGATCTGAAGGACAGCGAATTGGCCGAAATCGGAAGCGTGGCGATCGAGGCTGGTGTAACCGGAATCATCGCAACGAATACAACACTGTCGCGCGGAGGTCTTGTTAGCCGCCACCGGAATGAGAAGGGCGGGCTCTCCGGCCGTCCGCTTTTTCTTCCTTCAACTCGGGTTCTTGCGCGTCTCTACAGGGAGACCGGAGGCTCGATGCCGTTGATCGGCGTTGGAGGCGTCGCGTCAGCGGCGGACGCCTATGCCAAGATCAGGGCTGGTGCCTCGGCGGTGCAACTTTACACGGCCATGGTATATCAGGGGCTTTCGCTGGCGGAGAGGATCGCGCGAGGCCTCGAGGAGATGCTGGTCAACGATGGATTTCAGAATGTGTCGGAGGCAGTTGGAACCGGGGTGGAGGATTGGCTGTGAGCTTGGTGATCTGGCATAATCCAAGGTGTTCGAAATCGCGTGCAACGCTAAAGCTGCTTGAAGAAAATGGAATCGTCGCCGAGGTGCGGCTTTATCTTGAAGACCCACCTTCACAGGCAGAATTGCGGGACGCACTTTCAGCTCTTGAACTGCCCGCATCGGCCCTTGTTCGGAAAGGTGAAGCCGAGTGGAAAGCGAGTGGACTTGGATCTGAAAGCAGCGAGGCCGAACTTGTCACCGCGATGGCTCGGTTTCCGAAACTGATTGAACGTCCGGTCGTATTCAGCGGCTCAAAGGCGCGAATTGGTCGCCCGCCAGAGTCCGTTCTCGAGATTCTGGATCGGAGCTGATCACGCGGCGGTCCGTTCTAGACCTGGATATTTCCAGCCCAGAAGCAGCGCGCGCGCTGCATAGGAAATCATTAATGCTAACCACAATCCATGATTGCCGAGAGTCGGAATCAGGGTTGCCGTTGCTGCGAAGTAGATTGCGGAAGATAGAAACATCATGTTGCGCATGTCCCGCACCTGAGTGGCACCAATGAAAATCCCGTCTAGCTGAAAGGCTGCGACGCCGAGAATGGGCGCTGCTGCAACCCAAGGAAGATAGGTCTTGGCCTCGGCGCGCACCTCGGGCGAAGTCGTCATGAGATCGATGAGCGCGGCACCGAAAAGCGCGACCGCGAGCGACAGCATGACTGCTGCAACCATGCCCCAGATCGAGGTGAGAATTGCCGAACGCCGCAATCGTGTTGGGTCGCGCCTGCCTTTTGCGTTTCCAACCAGTGTTTCGGCGGAGAACGCGAAGCCGTCGAGCGCATAGGCAAAGACATGCACGAACTGAAGAAGGACTTGGTTCGCAGCAAGCGGAACGTCTCCGAAATCCGCGCCGAAGAAAAGGAACGATACGAAGATCGTTTCCAGAAGCAGCGATCTGAGAAGAATGTCGCGATTGACAGCGGCCATGTGCCAAAGGCGTGCCCGATCCATTACGCGAGCCCATTGCCGCCAGAAAGGACGGCGAAAGGCCGCGCCGCAGAGCCATAATCCAAGGGCAAGTCCGGACCATTCCGCGAGGAAGGTTGCAAAGGCCACTCCCTCGACTCCCCAGCCCAGCCCGATGACGAAGATGATATCCAAAGCGATGTTCAGGCCGTTCATCCAGAGTTGCATGGCAAGAACGGCGCGTGCCCGCTCCGACGCTATCAGCCAACCTGTAATTCCAAAGATCGCGATGGCGGCCGGTGCCGACCAGATGCGGATGGTCATGTAGTCACGCGCGAGGGACTCTACTTGTTCCGAAGCCGGCGACACCATGAAAGCGGCTGCAAACAAAGGAATCTGTAACGCTACAAGCGCCGCCCCTCCCGCCAGGCCGATCAGAAGCGCACGGGACAGTAGGGCGTCCGCTTCTCCCTGATCTTCGGCGCCGAGGGCCTGGCTCGTCAGCCCCACAGTTCCCATCCGAAGGAATCCAAATACCCAGTAGATTGCCGAGAGAATGACAGCGCCGATGCCAACGGCACCGATCGGCACAGGGTCGCCGATCTGGCCAACGACTCCGGTATCGACTGCACCGAGAATTGGCACGGTTGCATTCGAGAGGACGATAGGCAACGCGATAGCAAGAACGCGGCGATGAGTTATCGGTTTTGGGGGATGAGCCAGGGCGTCGGTCATCCGGAGGGCGGAGGCATCAGGAAATGACCGCTGGCCTGCGCGAAGGGACGCGATCGGTTGTCCTGCCAGGCTTCGACATGGACGCTGGCATAGCGGCGCCCTGACCGGTTTACCCGGGCCCGAGCATAGGCGTCACGGGGCAGGCCGGACCGCAGGTAGTCGACGGTGAAATCGATCGTCTTGGGCATCCGCGGCAGGGTTTCCGGCGAAAGCATGCGCGCGTCTCTTTTACCGCTTTCGATTTCTTCCCAAAGCCCCTGCCAACCCAGTTCCACCAGTGCGGCGGTTTCCAGAAATGCTGCCGTAACACCGCCATGCAGGGCGGGCAACATCGGGTTGCCGATCAGCTTGTCGTCAAATGTGAGTACCGCGGTCAGTTCGTCTCCGCGCCTGTCGAAACTGATGCCAAGAAAACTGGCGAACGGTATGCCTGAGACGAGAGCTGCTAAAGCGCTGTCGCGGCGCTGTTTGACCACCTGGACTGGTTCTGGAGTCCCCTTTGCCATTAGCGCTTCAAACCTTGCTCTACTGTGAATGCACCCGTCGCGGTTGCAACAGGGTTGCTTTCGTCCTCGTCTAGAGCGACGGCCTTCACGAAAGCCACGCTGCGCGTGATATGATAGACTTCCGCTCGCGCAACAATTCGCTGACCTGGCGTCGCTGCCCGCATGTAATCGATCCGAAGGTCAATGGTTGCCGTGCCGCCTGGACTTGAAGGATGGCTCATTACGGCCGCACCGCCTGTTGTATCCATCAACCCCGAAACGGCGCCTCCGTGAATGACTCCAGTGACGGGATCCCCCACCAGTGACTCGTTGTACGGCATCGAGATGACGGCACGGCCGTCGCCGATTTCCTCCATCTCGAGTGACAGTGCCCGGGCATACGGGAGTGCCGAGATGAACTGGCGCGCCAGTTGGATCTTTTTTTCCTGGTCCATGTATCGATCTTTCTGATGGCCGTCTTATCGGCTGTGAACCACACCAAGAGCAAGGCCCGTCAATTCCATTGATACGGGCTGCCAAGGACTCTAATTTGACGACGGGAGGACGAGAATGCCTGAGCGTCTGTCGTTTAAAGAGATGTGTGCGCACTTCGACGTAACGCCGCGAACGTTGCGCTACTACGAATACATCGAACTCCTGGCTCCCGAGAAAGAGGGCCGCTCCAGGTTCTATGCGTCGCGTGAGATTGCACGCATGACCCTGATCCTCCGTGGTCGTCGCTGGGGCTTCTCACTTGAAGAAATCAGACAATGGCTCCTGATTTACGAAGAGCAGGGAACAGACGCGCAGTTTCGGGAATTTCTCCGTCTTGCCGACCGCCAATTGGAGGCGCTCAGCAAGGAACGTTTGGCGCTGGATGAGACGATCGAGGACCTCCGGAAGATTCGATCTGAGGTCGCGAATTCACTGAATTGACGTCCGAACTACGACAGCAAGCCACTCCAAAGTTTCTCGGAACGTAGCGTCAAAACATCAAAAAATTAGGCAGCGGCAGGCGTGACGCGACGTTACGTTTACGTAAACGTCATGTAGGCTTGCAGGTGTAAGGCCAGACCAGCATTTGTGTGCCGCCAAGTTCTGGAGATTGTCCATGACCGATACCTACATGAGCATTCGCGAGATGTGTGACGCGTACGATGTGACGCCCCGCACACTTCGGTTTTATGAATCCAAGGAATTACTCTTTCCGGTTCGCCGTGGAACACACCGCTTGTTTACCCGTCGAGATCGGGCAAGGCTCAAGCTGATCCTGCGAGGCAAGCGCTTTGGCCTGAGCCTCGAGGATATTCGGCAGTTGCTCGATCTCTATGATCCGTCCAGCCAGAACCTGACCCAGATGACCCGGGCCTATGAGCTGGGACGTGAGCGGTTGGTCGACATGGAGCAACAGCGCGCCGAACTGGACGAAGCAATTGCCGATCTTCGCGATCAGCTCAGATGGGGTGAGGAGATGATCGAGTCTCTGAAGAACCCAAACGCTCAGGCTGCAGAATAGTCTTATTTGTTCAGGGAGACCCAAGTAATGGCCACCTATATTCCACCCGTCAAAGACCAACAGTTCATCCTGCACGAAGTGCTGAGGATCTCGGACAGCGATATTCCGGGTTATGCAGATCTCGACAGCGAGTTCACCGGCGCGGTTCTGGATGAAGCAGGAAAAATTGCAGCCATTGTTCTTCAGCCATTGAACAAGGTTGGAGACGAGCAGGGATGTGTTCTTGAAAATGGCGTTGTCCGGACTCCGGAGGGGTTCAAGGATGCCTGGAGACAGATGGCTGAAGGAGGCTGGATGGGTCTCGACGCCAGTCCAGAATTTGGTGGCCAGGGTATGCCGCATCTACTGAACACTGCGACAGGTGAACTATTCTCGACAGCGAACATGGCTTTTCAGATGTATGTCGGCTTGTCGCATGGCGCTGCATCCGCGTTGGCTGTCCATGGCTCCGAAGAGCAAAAGCAAACATATCTGCCCAAGATCTACTCGGGAGAGTGGTCGGGCACCATGAACCTGACTGAACCGCATTGCGGAACGGATCTGGCCTTGATCCGTACCAGAGCAGAACCTCAGGATGATGGCTCTTACAGGATCACAGGTCAGAAGATTTGGATCTCGGGTGGCGAGAACGACTTGGTCGACAACATCGTACATCTTGTATTGGCGAAAATTCCGGGTGGTCCCGAAGGCATCAAGGGCATCAGCCTTTTCGTAGTTCCGAAGTTTTTGGCCAAAGCAGACGGGACCTTGGGTGAACGCAACAGCCTGTCCTGCGGCGGTCTCGAAGAGAAGATGGGCATTCACGGCAATGCTACATGCGTAATGAACTATGACGGCGCAACCGGCTGGCTGGTCGGCGACATGCACAAAGGCATGCGTGCCATGTTCACAATGATGAACGAGGCACGCCTTTCCGTTGCTTTGCAGGGTTACACCCAAGGCGAGGTCGCATATCAGAATGCCCTGGGATTTGCGCGCGACCGTTTGCAAGGGCGGGATGTGACCGGAGTTCAAGAGCCACAGAAACCGGCCGATCCGATCATAGTGCACCCGGACGTCCGTCGCGGTCTCATGGATCAGAAGTCTCTGGTTGAAGGCGGTCGGGCGCTGGTTTTCTGGGGGGCCGAACTGATCGACCGTTCGCAGCGCCTGAATGACGAGAAAGCCGAGGCGATGATCTCGCTTCTGATCCCGGTCATGAAAGGTTTTCTGACTGACAAGGGCTTCGAGACCTGTGTTCTGGCGCAGCAGACCCTTGGTGGCTCTGGTTTCACCAAGGAGTGGGGAATCGAGCAATTCGTTCGCGATGCGCGGATCGCGATGATCTACGAGGGCACCAACGGCATCCAGTCTCTGGACCTCGTGGGGCGAAAGTTACCAATGAACGGCGGCCAGACGATGATGGCGTTCTTTGATCTGGTGAAGACATTCATCAAGGAGAATGAGAGCAACGGCGAATTGAAAGCTGGGTTCCTGGAGCCCCTGAAGGCGGCGTCGAAAGATCTGCAGGCAGCGGCGATGTACTTCATGCAAGAGGGCTTGAAGAACCCGCTGAACGCTCTGGCGGGATCATATGATTTCATGCATCTCTTCGGGCATGCCGCTGTTGGTTTCATGTGGGCACGGATGGCTAAGGCAGCGATGGATGCCCTAGAGGCCGGTTCGTCCGATACGGATTTCTACAAGACCAAGATTGCAACCGGCCGTTATTACATGGCGCGGCAACTTCCGGCGACGGGAATGCATCTTGCCCGAATCACAAGCGGAGCAGAACCGGTGATGGCGCTTGACGCGGCGAACTTCTAAGAGATCAGGGCGGGCATTTGACCGCCCTTTTCGTCTGCAACAGGAGGAGACATGCCAAAGCGCCTGCGCCTGACCCGCCGATTTCCGGTAGCCATGACCGAGGACGGCTACCGGCGACTAAAGAAGTTCTCATCGGAAGCCGGTCTGGACGAGGGGGAAGCCCTTTCTTTTCTCTTCGAGAATTTCAACTCTGTGATGGACCACGACAATCTGGCCGCACGTCTCCGGATCTTCAATTCCGAGCTTGAGGCACGAAAGAAATAGTGTGGGGCCTCATTGGGTTTACAGAAGAGACCAGCGTGGTAGCTCCGCCAACCGTTGGTTCAAACATGACGCAGATGGCGGAGCCAGGGCTTGCGCGGCCCTAGCATCACTAGCTTGTGCCGCATTCTGCCTTTATGCGCTCATAACTTAACGCGGGGTTAAGTTCAGGAGACACAAACGGCCGGCTCGATTCATTGACCGGCAGAAAGGGAAATCTGATGATGCAACTCCATTGTTTCGGCGAAAGCGGGCACAGCTACAAGGCGGCGTTGGCCTTGGAGTTATCCGGCATCGAATGGGAGCCGGTTCATCTGGATTTCTTTAACGGCGCCGGGCGCACTACGGAGTATCTGTCGAATGTCAACGAGATGGGTGAAGCGCCGGTCCTTGTAGACGGAGAAGTTCGTCTTTCACAGTCTGGCGTGATTCTTGGCTATCTCAGTGAAAAAACTGGCAGGTTTGCCGGCGAAACGGCCGAGGAGAAGCGAGAGGTTCTGCGCTGGATTCTCTGGGATAACCACAAACTCTCCAGTCAGGCAGGAACGGTTCGATTCCTCAGGAATTTTCTGGCGCCTGAAAAGCGTCCCGTCGAGGTGATCTCTTTTCTGGAAGGTAGGTTCAAGGCCGCGCTTCGGGTTCTTGAGACACATCTGACGCAACGTGACTGGGTTGCAGGACGCGGCGTCACGAATGCAGATTTCTCTTGCTGCGGCTACCTTTACTACGACGAACCGTTCGGCTTCGAGCGTGCGGATTGGCCGCATATCGACCGCTGGCTCACCCGACTCTCGGAACTGGACGGTTGGAAGCACCCATATGATCTGATGCGGCCGGCATTTCCGGACCTGAAACGCGGAAGTTAAGGAGACTCCATGCGGGAAGCATTCATCTACGACGCTCTGCGCTCGCCACGAGGCAAGGGTCGCCCCGATGGCAGCCTACACGAAGTCACGCCGGTGAAGCTCTCGGCGGACATGTTGAACGCCATAAAATCGCGCAACGGACTCGATGGTCATGCGGTTGAAGACGTGATTTGGGGAAATGCCACTCAGGTAAAAGAGCAGGGTGGTTGCCTTGCCCGGACTGCGGTGCTGGCGAGCGATTTGGACGAGCGCATTCCCGGTCTGTCGATCAATCGTTTTTGTGCATCTGGAATGGAGGCGGTCAACCTTGCCGCAAACCAGGTTCGTGGAGGAGCGGGCGATGCCTATATCGCCGGTGGTGTCGAATGCATGAGCCGGGTCGCGATGGGCTCGGACGGTGCCGCAATTGCCGTCGATCCTTCCGTCGCTATGAAAACCTACTTTGTGCCTCAGGGTATCTCGGCCGACATCATTGCCACCGAATATGGCATAAGCCGCGACGATGCCGACGCTTTCGCAGTCGAGAGCCAGAGGCGCGCTGCAGCAGCCTGGAATGACGGCCGGTTCAGTGGGTCGATTGTGGCGATAAAGGACCAGAACGGTCTGCCGATCTTGGACCGCGACGAATACATGCGGCCTGGAACCGACATGCAGGCGCTTGGTGCACTGAAAGCGTCTTTCAAGGACCAGGGCGAAGTTATGCCCGGCTTCGACAAGGTGGCGCTCATGAAGTACCCCCATCTGGAGAAGATCAATCACATCCACCACGCTGGCAACTCGTCGGGTATTGTGGATGGAGCGGCCGCTGTCCTTGTTGGATCGAAGGATTTTGGCGAAGCCAACGGACTGAAACCACGCGCCCGCATTCGTGCAACTGCCAAGATCGGAACCGACCCGACGATCATGTTGACCGGTCCGGTTCCCGTTACCCAGAAGATCCTTGCCGACAGTGGCATGGCCATTTCCGACATCGACCTTTTCGAGGTGAACGAGGCGTTTTCCTCTGTCGTGTTGCGTTTCATGCAGGCGTTCGATGTTGATCATGGCCGGCTCAACGTGAACGGTGGTGCGATCGCAATGGGTCATCCACTTGGCGCCTCGGGAGCCATAATCATTGGCACTTTGCTCGATGAGCTTGAGAGGCAAGACAAGCAGGTCGGTCTTGCCACGCTATGCGTTGCTTCCGGGATGGGGGCAGCAACAATCATCGAGCGAGTTTAACATTGTCACACAGATATGGATTTTATCCGGTGCGTCTTGCGGTTGGCTTAAACTCCAGTACTTTGTCAGCAAGGGGTAGTTTGGTCAGTTGCAAAAGTCGCAGCGCCGTAGAAATCGGAATTGTTTGTGAGCGATTACGAAAGAGCTCTGATTCGTCAGATGAATCGGCTATTCAACGCCGGGCGATTAGACGCGCTTGTAGAGCTTTTTGCGCCAGTGCTGCCGATCTACACAGACAACGGCATCAGCCTGAGTGCCACGCACGCCGATACCAAGAAATCGCTCCTTCGGCTTATGGAAGCTGCAAGGGATCGAGGCTCGGTTCTGCTGGAACACGAAATAAAGTCAGTGCAGGTCTCTCCAAAAAGCACATCGAGCGTTGTCTTCGTGGCGTGGAACTATCTGGGCGCAGATGGGCATGCAGTGGCTTCCGGAGAAGTGAAATATTACTGCGGAAGGGATCCGCTCGGCATCGCCCGGATCCTCATGGTCGAGTATGTGACGCCGGCCTTTACCGAGGCTCTGTCCGAAGTGCCCAGATCGAAGAATTCACGTGTCCTGAACTGAGGTCGTTTCAGTCGGACCAGTTGTCAGGCAGCGGAACACCGTTCGCCGCGGCGAAAATCGTTCCAACCATGCTTCCAGGAGGTCACTTGTGACAGACTTTACCTATGCGCTTGATGAGGATGGCGTTGCCGTCATCACCTGGGATGTGCCGGGCAAATCGATGAATGTGCTGACCCGCGAGGCGTTTGCGCTTGTTGAAGGGTTTGTCGATGATGCGCTGGCCGACGAAAACGTAAAGGGGATCGTCATAACCTCGGGCAAGGATAGTTTTGCCGGCGGCATGGACCTGAACGTGCTCGCCAGCATCAAATCCACTGCAGGTGATGATCCGGCTCCGGCGCTGTTCGATTTCATAATGAACGGTCATCGGATCCTGCGTAAGATCGAGCGCGCCGGAATGGACCCGAAGACCAACAAGGGCGGCAAGCCGATTGCCTGTGCGATACCCGGCATTTGTGCCGGCATCGGCACGGAAATCGCCTTGGCCTGCCATAAGCGGTTCATGTCGGACAATCCAAAGGGACGCATCGGTTTGCCCGAGATTCTGGTGGGTCTCTTTCCTGGCGCCGGCGGTACCACGCGGTACTCCCGGATGGTTGGCGCCCTGGCCGCCGCCCCTGTGTTGCTTGAAGGCAAGATGCTTGAACCGGCAAAAGCCAAATCGGCGCAGCTTGTCGACGAGGTCGTTCCGGCCGGTGAACTTCTGACGAAGGCCAAGGAGTGGGTGCTGTCGGCAACCGACGCCGACATCGTCAAGCCTTGGGACCAGAAGGGTTTCAAGATGCCCGGAGGGGAGCCCTACCACCCGCAGGGTTTCATGACCTTTGTTGGCGCATCCGCCATGATCAACGGCAAGACCCAGGGCGTATATCCCGCAGCAAAGGCCTTGCTCAGCGCCATCTACGAAGGTGCGATGTTGCCGTTCGATACGGCACTTCGCGTCGAGGCCCGGTATTTTACCCAAGTCCTCATGGATCCGACGTCGTCGGCCATGATCCGCTCTCTTTTCATCAACAAGGAGGCGCTTGAAAAAGGCGCCAACCGTCCGGATTTGCCCGATCAGAAGGTAAAGAAGGTCGGTATCCTGGGCGCAGGAATGATGGGTGCGGGCATTGCATATGTCAGTGCCAACGCTGGAATCGAAGTTGTGCTGATAGACCAAAGCCAGGAGGCGGCGGACAAGGGTAAGTCATATTCCGGAGGCATTCTGGACAAGGGAATGCAGCGCCGGAAAGTGACCGAGGAAAAGAAGGCCGAGGTTCTCGGACGTATCGCGGCCACGACTGATCTGGGTGAACTTTCGGACTGCGACCTGATCGTCGAAGCCGTCTTCGAAGACCCGGCAGTCAAGGCCGAGATGACAAAGAAGGTCGAGGCGATTGTCGACGAGGACTGCATTTTTGCGACCAATACATCCACGTTGCCCATTACCGAGTTGGCAAAGGCCAGTTTGAGGCCGGAACAGTTTATTGGCATCCACTTCTTCTCACCGGTCGACAAGATGCTGCTTGTCGAGATCATCAAGGGGTATGACACGGGTGATCGGGCGGTTGCAAAAGCGCTCGATTACGTGCGCCAAATTCGCAAGACACCCATCGTCGTGAACGATGCCCGCTTCTTCTACGCCAATCGTTGCATCATTCCCTACATTAACGAAGGCATCAGGATGGTGGGTGAGGGCGTGGAACCTGCTCTGATCGAAAATGCGGCCAGATTGCTCGGATTTCCGGTAGGTCCTTTGCAGTTGGTTGACGAAACTTCGATCGATTTGGGTGTGAAGATTGCAAAGGCGACAAAGGCGGCGATGGGCGATTGCTATCCGGATGGGGCCGTAGACGAAGTCCTGTTCTGGATGGCGGACCAGGGGCGGTTGGGTCGAAAATCCAAGGCGGGATTTTATGCATATGACGACGCGGGCAGGCGTACTGGTCTCTGGGAAGGTCTGAGGGACCATTACAAGATTTCAGACGATCAGCCCGAACTGACTACTGTTCAGCATCGCCTGATGATGGCGCAGGTTCTGGAAGCTGTCAGGGCGCTTGAGGAAGGTGTGCTGGAAGATATCCGCGAGGGAGATGTTGGCGCCATCCTTGGGTGGGGATTCGCCCCCTGGTCCGGCGGGCCCTTCTCATGGCTGGACATGATCGGGCCCGCGAAAGCCGTTGAAATCTGCGACAGTCTTGCTGATGAAGGTCCACGCTTCAAGACACCAAGTCTTTTGGCCGACGTCGCGGGCAAAGGGCAGACATTTTATGCGCGTTTCAGCCCCGCATCGAAGTCGGCCGCCTGATAGAGGCAGGAGAACGTCTTGTTGAGAGAGTTGCACGGGGCCGGTCGGTTTGGCCGACTTCTTTTCTGTTCATCTTGGCTTTTCTCGTTCCGCCAAATCACGAGGGGCTTCCGTCCTTTGCAAAATTGACCTGCGGCAGAACGTGACACCAGACAGACGTGACAGCGCTTTCGGATTGCGCTAGTCACCCTTCAAGAGATTTGTGGAGAACCTCGAAAAATGGCTGAACACAAGCACGGCGAAATGGATGTTACGGCGCAGGAGAAGACCTTCGAAGGTTTCATGCGCTGGGTGACCAATGGGGCCATCGTATGCATCTTGGTCCTGGTCTTCCTCGCCATCTTCAATTCCTGAGTTCTGGGGCGATGCGGCTTCGCCGTCTCGCGTTTTTGCTGCTGATGCCCTTGTGGCTGGCTGCTTGCGGTGGGCCGGCGGAACCCGTCTGGTCACCCGATGAGGCTATAAGAAAGTACGCCTATCGGCATGACGGCCCGCCCGAAGTGCGTCTATACACCGTGGTGAGTACCAGAAACGGTTCGGGCGCACACTCCGGCCTGTTGATCAATGCGCCCTCTGGCAGGATTCTATTCGACCCTGCTGGAACGTTCACCCTGCCGTTTACGCCGGAACGAAATGACGTCCACTACGGCATGACCGACAATGCCCTCAAAGTTTACATAGACTATCATGCGCGCGAGACATTCGACGTTATTGAACAGCGCGTCATGGTCTCCGCCGATCAGGCGGAGCGCCTTGCGCGGCTTGTGAAGGAATACGGGGCGGTTCCGAAAGCCCAGTGTTCGCTGTCCATCACGCGCATTCTGCGGCAGGTTGCCGGTTTTGAAACTGTGCCGGTCAGCTATTTTCCTGTTAGCACGTCGAAGCGGTTCGCGAGACTGTCAGGAGTGACAGAACGGGTTATCACGGACAACGATGCCGACAAGAACCACAATGTTCTGTTCCAGGCGAGTATAGCGGGCCCTAGCCCAAGTTAAGTAGCAGGCCCAAAGTCGCGGCTCCTGCAAAGACGCCCCATAGCATGTTTTTCTTCCAGTACGCGACCAGCAGGGTCATTAACGCTGCGGCCATGCGAGCAGGGTCAGGATTTCCTTCGGTCGCCGCCGGCCAGACCGCAAGCGGGGCGACGAGGCCGGGCAAGACGGCGACAGGTGTATATCTCAGGTGACGCAGCAGCCAGTCCGGCATTGCACGGCTGCCGAGAAGGCCAAGGAACGAGAGCCGAACCAGGTAGGTTCCGATGCCGAGGAGAATGACGACGGTCCAGATTTCGACGGCGGAGTATCTCATCGCATCAGCCTCCTCTCGGTCTCCGCGCCAACCATCATTGCAAGGATACCTGCAACAAGAAGTCCGAACCCGGTTGGTAGGCTTGCCAAAAGCAACGCCATCACGACCGAAGTCACTGCTGCCGCGACATGGGCGATTGTGCGCAGCATTGGGGCAACAAGCGCCAAAAAGAGGATCGGCATCGCGAAATCGAGCGCCCATTCCTCTGGGATTGCGGTTCCCGCCACCGCGCCGATCCAGGTAAATGCGACCCAGATCGGCATGACCGGTACGACCGAGCCCATGAAGAATGCGAACTTGTCGCCAAGCTTCATGTCAGGACTTTCTTCGAACTTTGACATGCCTACTGCAAAGCTCTGGTCCACGTTGCAATAGGCGACCAAAGCACGCTTTCCAAATGTCAGGCCGCCCAGATGTGGCTGAAGACTGGCCGAGTACATCGCCATGCGCAGGTTGACGGCGAGTGCCGCGGCCAGGGTCAGCCAGACCGGTGCATTCTCGGACATGAGTTGGATTGCAGTGAATTGCGATGCTCCGGCGATGACCAGAACCGAAAACCCCATGGTCTGGGCGATATTGAGGCCGGCCTCGGTTGCGACCACGCCGAACAGCGTAGCAAACGGGATTGCGAAGACGGTAAAGGGAAGACCAGCAAGGACACCCTGCCGAAAAGCGGAATTTGATGTGGTGGTGGACATTCCCTCGCCCTAAGTTGCAGGAAGACGCGATTATCCGACCGGGAGACAATGCGCAAATCATGGCTGCTGATGTGTTCGATCAATATCTGATCGCTCCCGATCCTGATCGGGATGGGCTGACGCGCAAGGTGGAGGGCGTAGACGAGACGGGTGAGCGCGGTGCGATTGCTGTCGTCGAGGAAAGACCCCTTACGATCTTCTTGAATGGGCAGGAAATCGTGACGGCGATGACAATCGGTGACTACCCCGAATACCTCGCACTTGGGTTTCTGCGAAACCAAGGCATGTTGAAAGATGGTGAAGCTGTCACCGGCGTCGATTTCGACGAAGAGCTCGAAACGGTCGTGGTTCGCACCGACGGAGCGACGACTTACGAAGAGAAGCTGAAGAAGAAGACGCGAACGTCAGGCTGTGCGGTTGGCACCGTTTTCGGTGACATGATGGAGGGTCTGGAAGGCCTCAAGCTATCGCCTGCGGAAGTCAGAACATCGTGGCTCTACTCTCTGGCGCACAAGATCAACCGAACGCCATCGCTCTATCTGGAAGCCGGAGCGATTCACGGCACAGTTCTTTGCCATCAGGACCGGCCTTTGGTCTACATGGAGGATGTGGGCCGTCACAATGCGGTCGACAAGATCGCCGGATGGATGCTTTCCGAAGGCGTTCCGGGTGAAGACAAGATACTCTACACGACCGGTCGCCTGACATCGGAAATGGTGATCAAATGCGCACATATGGGCATTCCGGTGCTGGCCTCGCGCTCGGGCTTCACTGCGTGGGGTGTCGACATTGCCCGGCAGGTTGGCCTGACACTGATTGGACGGATGAGGGGACGGCGGTTTCATTGTCTTTCAGGCGAAGAACGGCTTGTGCGGGACGCTGATCTCAAAGTGGTCGACGACGAGGACCGGAAACATCGCCGGAAAGGGGCAGAGGTTTGAGGGAACGGATGGCGTCCTCTTGGGAAGCGGATCAGACCATCCGTTTGAACGTCGCCTACGACCGGACGCTTTGGCGCCGCGCGATGACCGGGTGGTGGCAAAGCGTCGTCCCGCCTGCGCCTTTTGTCAAACGCGCGATATTCTGGGCCGTGGTTTGGGGATTGATCGGACTTTTGACGGCCCTGATCACCGCTATTGGGTTGACGCCATTTTACGTTTTCGCCGGACTGATCGGCGCGGCATTCCTGGTCGGAGTCTTCGGTTATCTCCAGCGAACCAGGATGGATCGCTTCTGGGATGTCATCGGTTCTCATTGGGATAAAGCCGGAGAAACGGAAGTGATCTTCAGCCGAGAGGGCATCCGGCTGACAAACGCAGTGGCGCGCAATGATCTGTCCTGGGCGGCCGTCGATGCGGTCAAAGGGCAGCGTGGCGTTACCGTGATCCGTTCGGGAATTTCAATGATCGCGGTGCCGGATGCCGCTTTGCCCCCAGGTTTGGCGGGCAAGGATTTCCGTGATCGCCTTGAAGAGTGGAGGCGGATGTGAAGGCACCGCTTGGCGTCATTCTGGCCGGTGGACAGGCGACTCGCATGGGGGGCGGAGACAAGGGCCTTCTCCCACTTGGCGACAGCCTGATAATTGAGCACGTCGTTGAACGGCTTACTCCTCAGGTCGAGGAAATTGCGCTGAACGCCAATGGTGATCCTGAACGCTTCGAATTTCTTGGTTTGCCGGTGCTTCCGGACAGCGTTGGCGGGTTCGTGGGTCCCTTGGGCGGCGTGCTTGCCGGCTTGGACTGGGCTGCGGAGCGTGGCGCAACGCATATCGTGACCGCCGCGGCAGACACGCCGTATTTTCCGGGAGACCTTGTGCCGGCGCTTCTTGCCGCAGCCGAAGCGCAGGGACATCCTATTGCCCTGGCGCGAACTGAAAACGGTCGGCACCCGACCTTTGGTCTCTGGCCGGTCGATCTGCGTGACGATCTGCGCGCTGCGCTACTGGGCGGTATGCGCAAGGTGGTTCTTTGGACCGACAGTCATGGAACCGCCTATGCGGATTTTCCGTCAGGGCGCTTCGATCCCTTTTTCAACGTGAATACCCCCGAAGATCTGGCTGCGGCTCGGGGTATACTGGAGGATTCATGAAAGTCTGGGGTGTGGTCGGCTGGAAGAATTCGGGCAAGACCGGGCTGATGGAACGGTTGGTTACTGAATTTACCCGTCGTGGTCTGAGGGTTTCCACGTTGAAACACGCGCATCACAGCTTTGACGTGGATCAGGAGGGAAAGGACAGCTATCGGCATCGTGTTGCGGGTGCGACCGAAGTTCTTCTGGCGAGTCGTAACCGTTGGGCGTTGATGCATGAGCTGCGTGACGATGTCGAACCGACGCTTGATGATCTCCTTGGTCGTCTGTCGCCGGTCGATCTGGTGCTTGTGGAAGGCTACAAGCGCGACCGCCACCGAAAGGTCGAGGCGCACCGCGCCGAAACCGGAAATCCATTGATTGCCCATTCAGATGAGACCATCCGTGCCGTGGCTTCCGATAGCAATGCAAGCGCCCACGGCCGTCCGACTTTCGACCTTAACGATACACGGGGAATCGCCGATTTCATCGCCAACGAGTTGGGGCTTTGAGAAACTGGGACAGCTTTGCCGTGGTTGACTGGTCGGCCGGAAACGACACGGGGCCAACCCCGCGCAAGGATGCGATCTGGATGGGCCTTGTCCGGAACGGAATGGAATGCGAACCGGTCTACTTGCGCAATCGCGCGGTTGCGGCAGAGGCGATTGAGAGACTTGTACTGGACGAACGCGCCAAGGGACGACGTCTGTTGATCGGGTTCGATTTTCCTTTCAGTTATCCGGCAGGCTTCGCCCGTTTCGTGACCGGTAACGACGATCCGCTTGCGATCTGGGATTTTTACGCACAGCACTTGGTTGACAGTCCGCTCTCGAACAACCGTTTCGATCTTGCAGGTGAGTTGAACGGCCGTTTTCCCGGTGTTGGTCCATTCTGGTTCAATGGGACACGCCAAGATATTCCGAACCTGCCAAGGAAGGAGCGCAGCCGCACGCTGGATCATGGCATGAAAGAGCGGCGACGCGCAGAGAGCCGGGCCAAGGGGACGTTTACCTGTTGGCAGATGGGAGGCGCCGGCGCTGTTGGCGGTCAGGCAATGACCGGTATGGCAAGTCTCGCGAGGTTGCGAAGAGGCGTCGGAGATATCGGTGTCTGGCCTTTTACCGACCTTTCGGCACCGGTCGCTTTTGTCGAGATTTGGCCTTCGCTGATTGCCGAAGTGGTTGCGGAGGCAGGCGATTCCATAAAGGATCGGGCGCAGGTCCGTTTGCTTGCCCGCGCCTTGTCGCACCTGTCCGAATCTCATCTTCAAGCGATGCTGGATGTTGACGCGCCTGAGGAAGGGTGGATTCTCGGGCTTGGCCACGAACAGGAACTCAGGATCGCGGCATGCCGGAATTGAAACCGCCACGGCTGAAAAACGATTGCTTCGCGTTGCCTCCAGGAGTGGATTGGACGCCTGTGGACGACGCCTTGGCCAGATTGCGGGAGGGTCTTCACTGCGTCGTTGAGAACGAAGCCATCGGCCTGGACCGTGCCCACGGGCGTGTTCTGGCCCGCGACGCGGTTGCCAGGCGCGCGAATCCGCCCGGAGCAAACTCTGCCGTTGATGGATATGGGTTCGCGCATGCTGCCACTGGGTCGGGGGATCAGCTGTTGCCTCTTACCGAAGGCCGCGCGGCTGCAGGGGCGCCATATCGGGGCAGGGTGGCAAGCGGATCGGCGCTGCGAATCCTGACGGGCGCTCTCTTGCCAGATGGTGTCGATACCGTTGTTCTGGAAGAGGATTGTTCGACGGATGGCCGGGCGGTGGCGTTTGAAGGTCCGATCCGAAAGGGGGCGAACACGCGCAAGGCGGGCGAGGACGTCGAGGCCGGGCAGGTTGCGCTTGAGACGGGGCGGCGTCTGGACGCGGCGGAGATTGCCATTCTGGCGGCCAGCGGGATCACGGAGGTGCATGTTTATCGACCCCTGCGAGTGGGCGTACTGTCCACGGGAGACGAGATCGTTCCGCCTGGGACCGCTTCCGATGCCGAAAGAACCTTTGATGCCAATCGGCCTATGTTGCTGTCACTGCTGCAAGATTGGCGGATGGATGCCGTAGACCTGGGGCATGTAGCAGATGATCGCGATGCTTTGCGGGAACGGCTGACGGAAGCTGCGGCGTGGTGCGATGCTATCCTGACATCGGGCGGGGCATCGGCGGGGGACGAGGATCATGTCTCGGCTCTTCTGGGAGAGACCGGAACCCGGCAGGACTGGCGTATCGCTTTAAAACCTGGGCGTCCTCTGGCGTTGGGTTTGTGGAAGGGCGTGCCGGTGTTCGGCCTTCCGGGCAACCCCGTGGCGGCGCTGGTTTGCACGATGATTTTCGCCCGGCCATCGTTTGCTGTCATGGGCGGCGAGGGATGGCGGGAGCCGCAGGGCTTTGTGATTCCTGCCGCATTTTCGAAGAACAAGAAGCCCGGGAGACGTGAATACCTGAGGGCCAGGGTCAACGCCGAGGGGGCGGCGGAGGTGTTCAAGTCCGAAGGATCGGGACGAATCTCCGGGCTGGCCTGGGCGGACGGACTGGTCGAGATCGGGGACGGTGCGCGGCAGATCGCGCCGGGCGATCCGGTGCGCTACATTCCTTATTCCAGCTTCCGTTAGGTCCGGAATCCGCCGTTCGGTCGCAACGTTCGGTCCCTGGGGCCGGGCGAAACGGACCATCATCCTGAAGCCCTTGTTTTACTGGAAAATGCGCGAGAGCCGGGGTCTGCAAAGCGTCGGCAAAACGTCGGCAAAGCGTATGGCAAGGGTCAGAGCGATCCGTTGATGGCCAAGAATTCCCGTGTGGCTATTAACCAAAGTTGACGGTGTGTGAATGCGTTTCGGACCGGATTCCGTCCTGCCGGTAGGGGGGTCTCCCGTCCGGGATCGACGGCGGAATGCAGCGGTGAAATCTCTGCCGGGACGCTCTGCTAGTACGATACGGCAATCTGTCAACTTAAAATGACACTTGTTTATGTAATTAAAAAATGACAGTTTTGGAGTACCGTTCAGTGGACACTGGGCGGTCAACGATCGGTGTGCCTTGACCGAAAGACTAAACGGACGGTCATCAGCATTCCGTGCCCCGCGATTCAAGAAGGAGGAAACGGGATATGTCCGATGATCCAGACAAGGTATGGCCGACAGGCCTGAACCTGCGTGAAGCGGAAGAAGTCCACAGTTATCTAATCGATGGCACCCGAGTCTTCGGCGTGATTGCGCTTTTGGCGCACATCCTCGTGGCAATCGCCACGCCGTGGCTGGGATAAGGGAGGTCAGAGATGAATAACGCAAAAATGTGGCTTGTTGTGCCGCCGGCAGTTGGTGTCCCCATTTTTCTGGGTGCCGTCGCCGTCGGTTCTTTCTCGGTCCATGTGGCCGTTCTGAGCAATACTTCATGGGTGTCGGACTTCCTGTCCGGTCAGCCGCTCGGATCGGGTGACAAGATGGCATCGATGAAATCGCTGACCCTCGAGGACTCGCAGACTGCGCAGGCTTCCTATGCGCTTCCGCTGGAAAATGGTGCACAGGAAATCACCGTGCTGCTTCCCGATGGGACGACAGCAAGGGCGATTCTCCATCCATCGGAGACCATGGCGTCTGCGTCACCACCGCTCATCCCCATCAGGTGAGCCTTTGCCCGCCGGACTCTCTGCCCGGCGGGCTTTCTTGAATCTGGAGCCGCGCCCTTGAAGGGCGGTGTGTTCCCGGGATGGGCAACAGGAGATGTTCGACTACAGGAGCTTCGCGCTTAGACGAGTGGCATCCATCGCGCCGAGGTATCTGCCCTTCGCAGATATCGCGACCGATGAGGTTCCGCTTTCTCGACTCCTGCGCCTGTCGCTTTTCCAGATTACCGTAGGCATGGCCCTGGTTCTGCTGGTCGGAACGCTGAACCGCGTGATGATCGTAGAACTTGCCGTTCCAGCCAGCCTGGTCGCGGTCATGTTGTCCCTGCCGTTGCTTTTCGCGCCCTTCCGTACGCTGATCGGATACAAGTCCGACACCCATGTCTCGGCACTGGGCTGGCGGCGTGTGCCGTATATCTGGAAAGGCACGATGTATCAGTTCGGCGGATTTGCGGTCATGCCCTTCGCCCTGCTGGTCCTTTCGGGCTATGGCGAAGCAGTCGACGCCCCGCGCTGGATCGGGCAGGCCTCTGCCGCACTGGCCTTCCTGATGGTCGGCGCGGGGGTGCACATCGTGCAGACGGTCGGGCTTGCTCTGGCAACCGACCTTGTGAAGGAAGAGGACCAGCCCAAGGTCGTGGGGTTGATGTATGTCATGCTTCTGCTTGGCATGGTCTTCAGCGCCCTGGTGTTCGGTGCGCTTCTTGAGACCTATACGCCGGGTCGGCTGATACAGGTCATCCAGGGCTCTGCCGTTCTGACGATCGTTCTGAACATGGTTGCGCTCTGGAAGCAGGAGCCGCGCGACCGCGCGCGTGCCCGCGAGATGGAAGCGGCAAGACCGGCCCCGTTCTCGGAGGCTTGGCGCGGCTTTGCGGCCCGGCCCGGTACGATCCGCCTGCTGGCGGTGATCGGTTTCGGTACGTTCGGATACGGGATGGCGGATGTGCTGCTTGAGCCCTACGGGGGCCAGGCGCTGGGCTTCTCGGTTGCCGAGACCACACGCCTGACCGCGTTGCTGGCGACAGGGACGCTGATCGGGTTCGCCATTGCCTCGCGCGTTCTTGGCAACGGCGCGCATCCGGAGCGTCTTGGCGTGCTGGGGGCCCTGATCGGCGTGCCGGGCTTTGCGGCCATCATCGGATCATCCATGGGCGCCGGACCGGTCGCCTTCCTTGCCGGCACATTTGCGACCGGGCTTGGGGCAGGGCTTTTCGGCCATGCGACCCTGACCGCCACGATGCGTTCCGCACCTGCCGATCAGGTTGGACTTGCGCTGGGCGCATGGGGCGCCGTGCAGGCGACTTCGGCCGGAATCGGGGTGGCGCTGGCGGGTATCGTTCGCGATGTCGTCGTCGGTCTGCCGGACCAGGCTGGAAGCGCGCCACACACGCCCTACAATGTAGTCTTCGCGATCGAGACCGTATTCCTCGTCGGCGCCATATTGATTGCCCTTCCTCTAGCCATGCGCCGCAAGGTGGATGGCGGGGGAAACAGAACTGAAACAAAATCGGTGGAGGTATCTTCATGACAACCGTGATCACTCGGCTTTACGCCGATACTACCAAGGCGGAGTCGGTCGCGAACCGGCTTCGTTGGGAGGGGTTTCCCAGAAACTCCGTTCGCGTGATCTCTGCCGATGGCGGGGATGAGGAGGCGGTCAAGGCGCGCCTGTCGCGTGCGGACGTGAACGAGGCAATTGTCGGCTCTTATGCGTCGCACCTGGCGTCCGGTGGAGCCGCGCTTGTGATCCAGGCGACGTACAAGCCGCTTGGCGCCGCGCGCATCGCCCGCGAGATCGTGGGGAAGAGCGATGCCGTGGACGCGGCCAGCGAGCACAACGATTACTACATGCCAGATCGTCCCGATCACGCGCCGAGCGTGTTGAAGGACCATCCCCGGCTGATGACTTTGCCGCTTGAGCCCGAGGATTATCGGGGCGGGCCGATTTCGCGCGAGCTGGGCATCCGGCTGCTGTCGCCGCGTAAGGCGCGGACCTCGGCCATGCGCGGCGGTCGGCACATGTCGAAAGCATTCTGGCCGATGCCGCTGGTGTCCAAGGGTCGCAAGGCGCGGTCGGCCATCTCCGGCGGTCGTCACATGTCGAAGGCGTTCTGGCCGATGCCGCTGGTGACGACGAAGCCGCGGAAGAACTCGGTCATCCGGGGCGGATCGCTGCCGCTGTCGCGGATGCTGGGCTGGCCGCCGATCAGCCCGAGGTAAGTGCGAAGAGAGTTTTCTCTTCACATGCTCAAGGAATCGTTCTAAAGAGCGCGCGTCCGGGGGTTGCCGATGGCAGCCCCCTGACTATTCGTCCGAGACGGTGGGTTGGTTATTGCCAATAATTCCTGCCTGAGACGGGAACAGAGGAATACGACTTCAGGTCATCCTGAGGCGCGATTGCGACGGACCCGTAAGGACCCGATTGTCGGGCCTTTTTGCCCGGCAAAGCTTGAGCCGGAGGGTCAAACCTCCAAACTTGGAGTGAAACTGTGGATAGAGCCCAGAAAGAGAAAGTGGTCGAGGAACTCGGCCAGATCTTTGAAAGCTCTGGCGTTGTGGTCGTAGCCCACTACGCAGGTCTCACGGTTGCAGAGATGCAGGATCTGCGGGCGCGCATGCGCGATGCCGGCGGTTCCGTTCGCGTTGCCAAGAACAGGCTCGCCAAGATCGCCCTTCAGGGAAAGCCGGGTGAAAGCATCGGCAATCTTCTGACAGGCATGACCGTACTTGCCTATTCCGAAGACCCAACGGCCGCGGCCCGGGTCATGGACAAGTACGCCAAGGACAACTCCAAGCTGGAGATTCTTGGCGGTGCTATGGGCAATACGGCTCTGGACGCCGCTGGTGTCAAGGCAGTCGCAGACATGCCGTCGCGGGAAGAGCTCATCGCTCAGATCGTGTCGCAGATCGGCGCACCTGCTTCGAACATCGCCGGGGCCATTGGCGCACCTGCTTCGAACATCGCAAGCATTCTCTCGACCATCGAGGAACGCGCGGAAGCCGCGTGATTCCAGTCGGGACCTGCGTGGGGTCAAAAACCGCACGTTGGAACACATCTTAGGAAACGGAAGACAGAAATGGCTGATCTGAAGAAACTTGCTGAAGAGATCGTGGGTCTCACGCTTCTCGAAGCCCAGGAACTGAAAACCATCCTGAAAGACGAGTATGGCATCGAGCCCGCTGCTGGCGGCGCTGTGATGATGGCTGGTCCGGCTGCTGGCGGCGACGCCGGTGCCGCTGCCGAGGAAAAGACCGAATTCGACGTCATCCTCAAGAACGCCGGCGCTCAGAAGATCAACGTGATCAAGGAAGTTCGCGCGATCACCGGTCTTGGCCTCAAAGAAGCCAAGGACCTGGTGGAAGCCGGTGGCAAGGCCGTCAAGGAGCAGGTCTCCAAAGCCGAAGCCGACGACATCAAGGCGAAGCTGGAAGCAGCTGGCGCCGAAGTCGAACTCAAGTAATCGGGTTACCGGTTATTTTCGGGAAAGGCCGGGCCGAGTGCCCGGCCTTTTTCGTTGGGGACGGTTTGCGGACAGAGCGGATATTCGCTGCAGAACAAGCTCGCCAACTCGGCCGGTCAATGGCAAAGAAAACGGCATGGTGTGGGTCAGGCTGGCTAGAACGGCGCCCGTTTACCTGTCCCGTATAACCGCTCAACCAGACTTGCATCGACGAACGACCGCAGGTTGGCGCCACCGTACATGAACCCAAAGGCCTGGCACCCAACGGTGAAGACCACGATTGTTGTGCTGCTGTCATCTGCGAAGTCGACGCGGGCAACGATGTGGTAAACGTCGTTGCCGGTGACGAGGGGCCGATCGGCCAGTCGCGCACTGAATGCGGTTGTTCCGCCCTGATGTTCGCTGCGCTTTCCCGTCATCAGATGGAAGTATTCGTAGAGAGCCAGACGTTTGATTTCGGAATTCTCCCCCCAATCCTTCCAGGCCCTCTTGAAGTTGTAGCTGCCGAATCTCTCTACATCTATGTTGGCCAGAAAATGTTCGAACAGCGACTTCCGATCACTGCGACTGATGTTCAACAATTCGCTGAGACTTGTCGTGAGGCAATTCTCGATACTGGCGGGAATATCTGTTTCAACGTTTGCGCCATCTGCCTTGGCTTGTGTGCACCCCATGAAGGGCATGAGGGACAAGACAGATAAGACAGCCAGGATGCGAAACATATCTTCACCTCTCCAGAATCTTCATCAAAACGCGACAGACGACCGATGCTCTCTATTGCCGCACTGCCCTTCCCCAACGATGTTGCCCGAGCCGGAATGCCGCGACAGGTTTTTCCAGGATGGACCCAGGGTACAGGCTACACCAACTTTGCAGCAAAGGGCGACCGTTTCAAAAACGCTTGTTCTTCCACCTGATGACAATGAGACCAACTTTTTGATGTCAGCAGTCGTTCCTTTGCGAGGATTTTTCCGACTCGTTCCATCTGGGGCTCGTGAAAGAGTCTTCGAGGGGACAAACGCGTGGTTGGGTAAGTTCCGTGCATCGAACGCCGCGCCCTTGCCATGGCACCGCTCCTGCGGTTAACCTTTTCCTCACAGTTTATGCCCCGGGTTTCCACGGAAATCCGGGCGCAGGTGCTTGAAACCGGGCGGTTGGCGCGCTAACTAACGCCTCGTGATTCGAGCAAGCGGCGGCAAATCGATCTAATTCGTCTTATGACAACCCTCTCAAAGCGGGACCAGTCCCGTTTTGACGGGGTCGTCTTCCGTTTCGGGCGAGGCTTCGTGGGAGAGGCCTCAGGTATGGAAGCGGAGCGATCCAAATCTGGAGCAGGCAGCGGACGCCCAGCCGTGCCTCTCCGTGATTAAAAAAACGGAGATCCGTCTTCCATGGCAACCACCTTTCTTGGTCAGAAACGCCTTCGTAAATACTACGGAAAAATTCGCGAAGTTCTGGAGATGCCGAACCTCATCGAGGTTCAGAAGTCTTCCTACGATCTATTTCTCAACTCGGGCGACCAGCCCCAGCCGCTGGACGGCGAGGGAATCATGGGCGTCTTCCAGTCGGTTTTCCCGATCAAGGATTTCAACGAGACCGCGGTGCTTGAATTCGTCAAGTACGAGCTGGAGAAGCCGAAATACGACGTCGAGGAATGTCAGCAGCGCGACATGACCTACAGCGCACCGCTGAAGGTTACCCTCCGTCTGATCGTGTTCGATATCGACGAGGACACGGGCGCCAAGTCGGTCAAGGACATCAAGGAGCAGGACGTCTTCATGGGCGACATGCCCCTGATGACCCCCAACGGCACGTTCATCGTGAACGGCACCGAGCGGGTCATCGTCTCGCAGATGCACCGTTCGCCGGGTGTGTTCTTCGACCATGACAAGGGCAAGACGCACGCTTCGGGCAAGCTGCTGTTCGCATGCCGCATCATTCCCTATCGCGGCTCGTGGCTGGATTTCGAATTCGATGCGAAAGACATTGTCTTCGCGCGCATCGACCGCCGCCGCAAGCTGCCGGTGACCACGCTTCTCTATGCCCTTGGCATGGATCAGGAAGCGATCATGGACGCCTACTACGAGACCGTTCAGTTCAAGCTGAAGAAGAACAAGGGTTGGGTGACCAAGTTCTTCCCCGAGCGTGTGCGTGGAACGCGCCCGACCTTCGATCTGGTCGATGCCAAGACCGGAGAAGTGATTGCCGAGGCCGGCAAGAAGGTGACGCCGCGCGCGGTCAAGAAACTGATCGACGAAGCCAAGGTGAGCGAGCTTCTGGTTCCGTTCGACAATATCGTCGGACGGTATGCCGCGAAGGACATCATCAACGAGGAAACCGGCGCGATCTATGTCGAGGCCGGCGATGAGCTGACCTGGGAAGTCGACAAGGATGGCGACGTGACCGGTGGCACGCTGAAAGAGCTGCTGGATGCCGGTATCACCGACATTCCGGTTCTGGACATCGATAACATCACGGTTGGGTCGTACATCCGGAACACCATGGCGAACGACAAGAACATGAACCGCGATGGCGCGCTCATGGATATCTATCGCGTCATGCGTCCGGGCGAGCCGCCCACCGTCGACGCCGCGTCGGCCCTGTTCGACACGTTGTTCTTCGATTCCGAACGTTACGATCTTTCCGCGGTAGGCCGCGTGAAGATGAACATGCGCCTCGACCTCGATGCCGAGGACACGGTTCGCACCCTGCGCAATGAAGATATCGTGGCCTGCGTGAAGGCGCTGGTCGAACTTCGTGACGGCAAGGGCGACATCGACGACATCGACCACCTCGGCAACCGCCGGGTGCGCTCGGTCGGCGAACTGATGGAAAACCAGTACCGCGTCGGCCTGCTGCGCATGGAGCGCGCGATCAAGGAGCGCATGTCCTCGGTCGAGATCGACACTGTGATGCCGCAGGACCTGATCAACGCGAAGCCCGCCGCGGCGGCGGTGCGCGAGTTCTTCGGCTCGTCGCAGCTGTCGCAATTCATGGACCAGACCAACCCGCTGTCCGAGGTGACCCACAAGCGGCGTCTGTCGGCCCTTGGGCCGGGCGGCCTGACGCGGGAACGCGCGGGCTTCGAGGTGCGCGACGTGCACCCGACGCACTACGGCCGGATGTGCCCGATCGAAACGCCGGAAGGCCCGAACATCGGTCTGATCAACTCGCTGGCGTCGTTCGCCCGCGTGAACAAGTACGGCTTCATCGAGACCCCTTACCGCAAGGTTAAGGACAGCACCGTCACCGACGATGTGGTCTATATGTCCGCGACCGAGGAGATGCGGCACGTGGTGGCTCAGGCCAACGCGAAGCTGGACGCCAAGGGCCGGTTCGAGAACGAGATGGTCAACACCCGTCAGGCCGGCGAATACACGCTGACGCCGACCGAGCAGGTGGACCTGATCGACGTGTCGCCGAAGCAGCTGGTTTCGGTTGCCGCCTCGCTGATCCCGTTCCTTGAAAACGACGACGCCAACCGCGCCCTAATGGGTTCGAACATGCAGCGTCAGGCCGTTCCTCTGCTGCAGGCGGAAGCTCCGCTGGTGGGCACAGGCATCGAGGGCAAGGTCGCCATCGACTCGGGTGCCGCCATCCAGGCCAAGCGCGCAGGTGTCGTGGACCAGGTTGACGCGCAGCGTATCGTTGTCCGCGCGACCGAAGACCTTGAGCCGGGCGATCCGGGCGTCGACATCTATCGTCTGCGCAAGTTCCAGCGTTCGAACCAGAACACCTGCATCAACCAGCGTCCGCTGGTGAAGGTGGGCGACGTGGTCGGCCGTGGCGAGGTCGTCGCCGACGGTCCGTCGACCGAGATGGGCGAACTGGCTCTGGGCAAGAACGTGGTCGTCGCGTTCATGCCGTGGAACGGTTACAACTACGAAGACTCGATCCTGATCTCCGAGCGCATCGTGCGTGACGACGTCTTTACCTCGATCCACATCGAGGAATTCGAAGTCGCCGCCCGTGACACGAAGCTTGGGCCGGAAGAGATCACCCGCGACATCCCGAACGTCGGCGAGGAAGCCCTGCGCAACCTCGACGAAGCGGGCATCGTGTATATCGGCGCCGAAGTGGGGCCGGGCGACATCCTCGTGGGCAAGATCACTCCGAAGGGCGAGAGCCCGATGACGCCGGAAGAAAAGCTTCTGCGCGCCATCTTCGGTGAAAAGGCGTCGGACGTGCGCGACACGTCGCTGCGCCTGCCGCCGGGCGATTTCGGTACGATCGTGGAAGTGCGCGTCTTCAACCGTCACGGCGTCGACAAGGACGAGCGTGCGCTGCAGATCGAGCGCGAGGAAGTCGAGCGTCTGGCCCGTGACCGGGACGACGAGCTGGCGATCCTCGAGCGCAACATCTATGCGCGTCTCCGCGACATGCTGATGGGCAAGGAAGCGGTGAAGGGTCCGAAGGGCGTGAAGCCCAAGACCAAGATCACCGAAGAACTTCTGGACGACGAGCTGTCACGCGGCCAGTGGTGGCAGCTTGCCATCGCTGACGAAAAGGACGCTCAGGCGATCGAGGCGCTGAACGCGCAGTACGAAGCGCAGAAGCGCGCCCTGGAGCACCGTTTCGAGGACAAGGTCGAGAAAGTCCGTCGGGGCGACGACCTGCCGCCGGGCGTGATGAAGATGGTCAAGGTCTTCGTCGCGGTGAAGCGCAAGCTTCAGCCGGGCGACAAGATGGCCGGCCGTCACGGCAACAAGGGCGTCATCTCGAAGGTGGTCCCGATGGAAGACATGCCGTTCCTCGCAGACGGCACGCCGGTCGACTTCGTTCTGAACCCGCTGGGCGTGCCGTCGCGCATGAACGTCGGTCAGATCCTTGAAACCCACATGGGTTGGGCATCGCGCGGTCTGGGTATCCAGATCGATGACGCTCTGGACGAGTATCGCCGCAAGGGCGACATGAAGCCGGTCAAGGATGCGTTGAAGTTTGCCTATGGCGAAGAGGTCTTCGACGAAGGCTTCCAGCCGATGGACGACGACCAGCTTCTGGAAGCCGCGCAGAACGCTACGCGCGGTGTGCCGATCGCGACCCCGGTCTTCGACGGTGCCAAGGAAGCGGATGTGAACGATGCGCTGGTGCGTGCCGGGTTCAGCCAGTCGGGCCAGTCCGACCTGTTCGACGGCCGTACGGGCGAAAAGTTCGCGCGTCCGGTGACCGTCGGCATCAAGTACCTGCTGAAGCTGCACCACCTGGTGGACGACAAGATCCACGCGCGTTCCACGGGCCCGTACAGCCTTGTCACGCAGCAGCCTCTGGGCGGTAAGGCCCAGTTCGGCGGCCAGCGTTTCGGGGAAATGGAAGTCTGGGCGCTGGAAGCTTATGGCGCGGCCTATACGCTGCAGGAGATGCTCACCGTCAAGTCGGACGACGTTGCAGGCCGGACCAAGGTCTATGAGTCGATCGTCAAGGGCGAGGACAACTTCGAAGCGGGCGTACCGGAAAGCTTCAATGTGCTTGTGAAAGAAGTCCGTGGCCTCGGCCTGAACATGGAACTCCTGGATGCGGTGGAGGACGACGGCGAAGACACGCCTTACGCCGCCGAATAACGGTGGGCCGTCACCGGCCCGCCTTTCCTCCCCGAGATATTAGGAATCGAAGATGAACCAGGAACTGACAACCAACCCGTTCAACCCGCTCGCCGCTCCGAAGACGTTCGACGAGATCAAGATCTCGCTTGCGTCACCGGAACGGATCCTCAGCTGGTCCTACGGTGAAATCAAGAAGCCCGAGACGATCAACTACCGCACGTTCAAGCCCGAGCGTGACGGTCTGTTCTGTGCCCGTATCTTCGGGCCGATCAAGGACTATGAATGCCTGTGCGGCAAGTACAAGCGCATGAAGTATCGCGGCGTTGTCTGCGAAAAGTGCGGTGTCGAAGTGACGCTCCAGAAGGTGCGCCGCGAGCGGATGGGCCATATCGAACTGGCCGCACCCGTCGCCCACATCTGGTTCCTGAAGTCGCTGCCGTCCCGCATCGGCCTGATGCTCGACATGACGCTGCGCGATCTGGAGCGGATCCTCTATTTCGAGAACTACGTGGTGATCGAGCCCGGCCTCACGGACCTGCAATACGGTCAGCTGATGACGGAAGAGGAGTACATGGACGCGCAGGATGCCTATGGCATGGACGCGTTCACGGCGAATATCGGCGCGGAAGCGATCCGCGAGATGCTGGCGGCCATCGACCTCGAAGCCGAGGCTGAGCAGCTGCGCGCCGATCTGGCCGAAGCCACCGGCGAACTGAAGCCGAAGAAGATCATCAAGCGTCTGAAGATTATCGAAAACTTCATCGAGTCGGGCAACCGTCCCGAGTGGATGGTTCTGACGGTGATCCCGGTCATTCCGCCGGAACTGCGTCCGCTGGTGCCGCTGGACGGCGGCCGCTTCGCGACGTCGGACCTGAACGATCTCTATCGCCGGGTCATCAACCGGAACAACCGTCTGAAGCGTCTGATCGAACTGCGCGCGCCGGACATCATCGTCCGGAACGAGAAGCGGATGCTTCAGGAATCGGTCGATGCCCTGTTCGACAACGGCCGTCGCGGCCGCGTCATCACGGGTGCCAACAAGCGCCCGCTGAAGTCGCTCTCTGACATGCTGAAGGGCAAGCAGGGCCGCTTCCGCCAGAACCTTCTGGGTAAGCGCGTCGACTTCTCGGGCCGTTCGGTCATCGTGACCGGACCCGAGCTCAAGCTGCATCAGTGTGGTCTGCCGAAGAAGATGGCCCTGGAACTCTTCAAGCCGTTCATCTACTCGCGGCTGGAAGCGAAGGGCCTGTCGTCGACGGTCAAGCAGGCGAAGAAGCTGGTTGAGAAAGAGCGTCCCGAGGTCTGGGACATCCTTGACGAGGTGATCCGCGAACACCCGGTTCTTCTGAACCGCGCTCCGACGCTGCACCGTCTTGGTATCCAGGCGTTCGAGCCGATTCTGATCGAAGGCAAGGCAATCCAGCTTCACCCGCTGGTCTGTTCGGCCTTCAACGCCGACTTTGACGGTGACCAGATGGCAGTGCACGTTCCGCTGAGCCTCGAAGCTCAGCTGGAAGCGCGCGTTCTGATGATGTCGACGAACAACGTTCTGTCGCCCGCCAACGGCGCGCCGATCATCGTGCCGTCGCAGGACATGATCCTTGGCCTCTATTACATCACGATGGAGCGCGAGGGCATGAAGGGCGAAGGCATGGTCTTTGCCGACCCCGACGAAGTTCAGCACGCGCTGGACGCCGGCGAGGTGCATCTGCATGCCAAGATCACGGCGCGTGTGAAGCAGATCGACGGCGAAGGTCAGGAAGTCTGGAAGCGGTATGAAACCACTCCGGGCCGCGTGAAGCTGGGCGCGATGCTGCCGCTGAACGCGAAGGCTCCGTTCGAACTGGTGAACCGCCTTCTGCGCAAGAAGGAAGTCCAGCAGGTCATCGACACGGTGTACCGCTATTGCGGTCAGAAAGAGTCGGTCATCTTCTGTGACCAGATCATGTCCATGGGCTTCAAGGAAGCGTTTCGCGCCGGCATCTCGTTCGGCAAGGACGACATGGTCATCCCGGAAGCCAAGTGGAAGATCGTCGATGACGTGCGCGAACAGGTCAAAGAGTTCGAGCAGCAGTACATGGACGGCCTGATCACCCAGGGCGAGAAGTACAACAAGGTGGTCGACGCCTGGTCGAAGTGCTCGGACGATGTCGCGAACGCGATGATGGAAGAGATCTCGGCCATGCGTAAGGACGATGCCGGCGCCGAAATGGAGCCGAACAGCGTCTACATGATGAGCCACTCGGGCGCCCGGGGTTCGCCGGCACAGATGAAGCAGCTTGGCGGTATGCGTGGCCTGATGGCCAAGCCGTCGGGTGAGATCATCGAAACGCCGATCATCTCGAACTTCAAGGAAGGCCTGACGGTGCTCGAGTACTTCAACTCGACGCACGGCGCCCGGAAGGGTCTGGCCGACACCGCGCTCAAGACGGCGAACTCGGGTTACCTGACCCGCCGCCTTGTGGACGTGGCTCAGGACTGCATCGTGCGCATGCATGACTGCGGCACCGAGAACGCGATCACGGCGGAACCGGCTGTCAACGATGGCGAGGTCGTCGCATCGCTTTCCGAGCGTATCCTCGGCCGTGTCGCAGGCGACGACGTTTTCGCGCCGGGCACCGAAGAGGTGCTGGTCGGCAAGGGTGAGCTGATCGATGAACGCAAGGCCGATGCGATCGAGCAGGCCGGAATTGCGTCGATCCGCATTCGTTCGCCGCTGACCTGCGAAGCGGAAGAAGGCGTTTGCGCCATGTGCTATGGACGTGACCTTGCACGCGGTACGCTGGTGAACCAGGGCGAAGCGGTCGGTATCATCGCCGCGCAGTCCATCGGTGAACCCGGCACGCAGCTGACGATGCGGACCTTCCACATCGGCGGTATCGCCCAGGGTGGCCAGCAGTCGTTCCTGGAAGCATCCCAGGAAGGCAAGGTCGTCTTCAAGAACGCCAACCTGCTGAAGAACGCCGCCGGCGAGAAGATCGTCATCGGCCGGAACATGCAGCTGACGATCGTGGACGAAAATGGTGTCGAGCGGGCCAGCCACAAGCTGGGCTATGGCACCAATGTGTTCCCGAGCGAGGGCGACAAGGTCTCTCGCGGCGACAAGCTGTTCGAGTGGGATCCGTACACCCTGCCGATCATCGCCGAAAAGGCCGGTTCCGCGAAGTTCGTCGACCTTATCTCGGGCATCTCCGTCCGTGACGAGACCGACGATGCGACGGGCATGACCCAGAAGATCGTGAGCGACTGGCGCGCGGCGCCGAGGGGCAGCGATCTGAAGCCGGAGATCATCCTCGTGGATGCCGACGGCGAACCGGTGCGGAACGATCAGGGCAACCCGATCACCTATCCGATGTCGGTGGACGCGATCCTTTCGATCGAGGAAGGCGCGGATGTACGGGCAGGCGACGTCGTCGCGCGTATCCCGCGTGAAGGCGCGAAGACGAAGGACATCACCGGCGGTCTGCCGCGTGTGGCCGAACTCTTCGAAGCACGCCGTCCGAAGGATCATGCGATCATCGCCGAGATCGACGGCTATGTGAAGTTCGGGCGCGACTACAAGAACAAGCGCCGGATCAGCATCGAGCCTGTCGACGAGTCGCTGGAGCCCGTCGAGTACATGGTGCCGAAGGGCAAGCACATCCCGGTTGTCGAAGGCGACTTCGTGCAAAAGGGTGACTACATCATGGACGGGAACCCGGCTCCCCATGACATCCTGTCCATCATGGGTGTCGAGGCGCTGGCGGACTACATGATCGACGAGGTGCAGGACGTCTATCGTCTTCAGGGCGTGAAGATCAACGACAAGCACATCGAAGTCATCGTGCGGCAGATGCTGCAGAAGTGGGAGATCGCCGACTCGGGTGAAACCACGCTTCTGAAGGGCGAGCATGTCGACAAGGCCGAATTCGACGCGGCGAACGAAAAGGCGCTGGCCGAAGGCCGGCGTCCGGCCCAGGGCGAGCCGATCCTTCTGGGGATCACCAAGGCATCGCTCCAGACCCGGTCGTTCATCTCGGCGGCTTCGTTCCAGGAGACGACGCGGGTGCTGACCGAAGCTTCGGTCCAGGGCAAGAAGGACAAGCTTGTCGGCCTGAAGGAAAACGTCATCGTCGGCCGCCTGATCCCGGCGGGCACGGGTGGCGCGACCCAGAAGGTGCGCCGCATCGCTGCCGAACGCGATCTGAAGGTCATTCAGGAAGCCCGCGCCGAGGCCGAAGCCGCCGCAGCGCTGGTCGCCCCCATGATGGACGACGTGATGGATGCGACCGACATCGACGCTGATCTGGTGGAGACACCGGAAAGCCGCGACTGAGGTCTCGCTCAATGACATCGAAAAGCCCCGCCGGTCGGTGGGGCTTTTTTATTGGCGGGCACCCCGGATTATCACTGGGCGTAGAATTCCAGTGATACTCCCGTCAGGCCGATGGACGAAGCGTCGAGCTCTATAGTTCCCGAAACCGCGTCGTAGAAGCCAAGATAGTCCCGGAACTGCCCAAACACCGTGACCGATGCCGTGCCGGTCTGGGAAATGCCGTCGACAATCGTGAGGTTGCCGCTGCCCAAGGCGGAAATCGTGGTTCCCGTGATCCATCCGGTAAAGGCGACGTCGCCGGATAAAGTCTGGTCCTCGACGCCTGCCACCCCTAGGACATTGATATTGCTCAGACCTCCTGCGACCGAGCTGCCGCCGAAATCGGCGGACAGCCCGAGGTTTCCCAGAACCGAGCCGCCGGCGCCAAGATTGCCGCCGAAAAAGCCCGAATAGGTGGCCGAGCCCGAACCGGGGAGGGCGACGCTGGCCGGACTGATAGCAATCGAGTTGAATGTCGCGGAAAGCGACGACAGTTCGTCGGAGTCGTAAACGGGGTCAAGCGGCAAGGCGGGTTGGCTGCAGGCGGCGAGTAGTAGAAACAGGGTAGCCAGGGTGCGGAAAGACATACGATCATCCTACTGAAACATCGGGCCCGCATAGACCAAATGGCTTTTCGTCCGCTTAACGGTGCCCGGCAGGAATTCAGATCATGCAAGTATCAATGCAGTCCGCTGCGCGTGGCGCTTCGAGGTGCGATGCAGTGATCGTATCCTTGCCCAGTAGCCTGGCGGTTAGCGTCGCGTATCGGGCGGTTCGTCGATCATCGAGACGATGTGGTCTCGTGGAATGCGTGGTTTACGGGAATTGCCAGTGCGTGAGTCAGGTTCTGGCGCCAAATTCGGTACGAGTTGCGCCGTCCCAGCATCAAGCAGTCTTCGGACATCATGTCCAAGCGTTCCGTTTCGGAGCGAATTCCGCCGGACCTGTCGGCGAGACTTCGGTCCTCGATCTTGATTCCGCTCGAAGCGACGCCAGTGTTTTCCCCATGCCTCGAACCGGTCCTGATTGCCGCGCGCCACTAAGTGTCTCGAGGGCACCATGCGGAGCCGGGGCGGTGTGGTCAACGTCGCAGGATTTGCTGGTCTAAGACCAGAAACTGTGAGACGGATGGCCCAGCAACTCCGTTTCGGGCTTCACATTTTGCCTCTCTCACCCAATGTCCGCGGCGCGCTTCTCATGACAGGGGCGATGGCTTCATTCACGATCAACGATACCTTTCTGAAACTGCTTGGCGCGGACCTTCCCCTGTTCCAGATTCTGTTTCTGCGCAGCGTCGGCGTCGTCGTTCTTTTGGGAGCCCTCGCGGTCTATACCGGGGCATTCCGGTTTCCGAGCTCGTCACCGGACCGCTGGCTGATCCTGATCCGCAGCGTTGCCGAGGCTGCCGCCGCGTGGTTCTTCATAACTGCCCTCTTCAATATGCCGATCGCGAACGTGTCGGCCATTCTTCAGGCGCTGCCGCTGACGGTAACTCTGGCGGCTGCCATTTTCCTGAAAGAGCCCGTCGGCTGGCGGCGTTTTCTGGCGATCGGGGTCGGCTTTGTCGGGGTCACGCTGATCGTGCGGCCCGGTGCCGAAGGGTTCACCGTCGATTCGCTGTTGGCGGTTGCATCGGTGCTGTGCGTCACCGTCCGGGATCTGACCGCGCGCCAACTTTCCCCGGAGGTGCCCACCATGACCGTTGCGCTGGGCACGGCAGTGATCGTCGGAGTGTTTGCCGGTGTCGGTTCCCTGTTCGTGGACTGGGCGCCGGTGACGCCCAAGCACTGGAACTATCTGTCAGCCGCTATCCTGATGGTGCTTTGCGGCTATATCTTCTCGGTCATGGCGATGCGGGTCGGCGAGATCGGCGCGGTTGCGCCGTTCAGGTATGCCAGCCTGATCGTAGCGCTTGTCGCGGGTTACTTCGTCTTCGGCGACTGGCCCGACGGCGTGACCATGATCGGGGCCGCGATCGTTGTCGCCACGGGCCTCTTCACGCTTTGGCGGGAGCGGTCCATTCGCAGGAGAGCGCCGGTTCCGCTTCGTATCCGCTAAGGCGTATCGGGGGCTGTTGACAGCCCTTCCGACTCTGTCTATACGGCGCCCACTCGGGCATGCGGGACCCAGACCTGCGCGCCTTCAACAGAACTGAAGTGGTCACGATCCGGGCCGAAAGGCTCCGATCCTCTGGATACCCACCGCGTGTTCCCCAGTAAGCGGGAACGCTGCGGTTCAACGCGTTTTCGTGGACGCACGGAGACGTAACCGACGAACCGGGGCAGGCTGCCCCACGAACATTAAGTGTTGCAACACGGGGAACGAGACCCAATGCCCACGATCCAACAGCTGATCCGGAAACCCCGGCAGCCGAAAGTCAAACGCTCGAAGTCGCTCCACCTGGAGTCCTGCCCTCAGAAACGGGGCGTCTGCACGCGCGTTTACACCACGACGCCGAAGAAGCCGAACTCGGCCATGCGGAAGGTTGCCAAGGTGCGCCTGACGAATGGTTTCGAGGTGATCAGCTACATCCCCGGTGAAAGCCACAACCTTCAGGAGCACTCGGTGGTTCTGATCCGTGGCGGCCGGGTGAAGGACCTTCCCGGTGTCCGTTATCACATCCTGCGCGGTGTCCTTGACACCCAAGGCGTCAAAGACCGTAAACAGCGTCGTTCGAAATACGGCGCCAAGCGTCCGAAGTAAGAGGAAGAACCGATGTCCCGTCGTCACGCTGCCGAAAAGCGCGAAGTTCTGCCCGACGCCAAGTATGGCGATCGGGTTCTGACCAAGTTCATGAACAACCTGATGGTCGACGGCAAGAAATCCGTCGCCGAGCGTATCGTCTACAATGCGTTCGACCGGGTTGAGAACCGCCTGAAGAAAGCCCCCGTCGAGGTCTTCCACGAGGCCCTCGACAACATCAAGCCGTCGGTCGAGGTTCGCTCGCGCCGGGTTGGTGGTGCGACCTACCAGGTTCCCGTCGAAGTTCGTCCCGAGCGCCGCGAAGCACTCGCGATCCGCTGGCTGATCGCCGCTGCGAAAGCGCGGAACGAGAACACGATGGAAGAGCGCCTTGCCGGTGAGCTTGCCGATGCCGTCAACGGCCGCGGTTCCGCTGTCAAGAAGCGCGAAGACACCCACAAGATGGCCGACGCCAACAAGGCGTTCAGCCACTACCGCTGGTAATCCGGATTTAAGGAGCAGGCAGATGGCCCGCGAATACCCCCTCTCGCGCTACCGTAACTTCGGAATCATGGCGCATATTGACGCCGGCAAGACGACGACGACCGAGCGTATTCTTTACTACACCGGCAAGTCCTACAAGATCGGTGAAGTGCACGACGGCGCCGCCACCATGGACTGGATGGAGCAGGAGCAGGAGCGTGGCATCACGATCACCTCGGCTGCGACCACGACCTTCTGGCAGTGGCAGGAAGATCCGTCCGCCGAAGGCACGTCGGACACGAAATTCCGCTTCAACATCATCGACACTCCGGGCCACGTCGACTTCACCATCGAAGTCGAGCGTTCGCTGGCCGTTCTTGACGGTGCCGTTGCTCTGCTTGACGGCAATGCGGGCGTTGAGCCCCAGACCGAAACCGTTTGGCGTCAGGCCGACCGCTACAAGGTTCCGCGCCTCGTTTTCGTCAACAAGATGGACAAGATTGGCGCTGACTTCTTCAACTGCGTGAAGATGATCAAGGATCGCACCGGCGCGACTCCGGTTCCGGTCAACTTCCCGATCGGTGCGGAAGACAAGCTGGAAGGCATCGTCGACCTGATCACCATGGAAGAGTGGGTCTGGAAGGGCGAAGACCTGGGTGCCTCCTGGGTACGCCAGCCGATCCGCGACGAGTTGAAGGATATTGCCGACGAGTGGCGCTCGACCCTGATCGAGAACGCCGTCGAGCAGGATGACGACGCGATGATGGCCTACCTCGAAGGCGAGGAGCCGGATGTCCCGACGCTTCGCAAGCTGGTACGGAAGGGCACGCTGAACCTGTCCTTCGTTCCGGTTCTTGGTGGCTCGGCCTTCAAGAACAAGGGTGTCCAGCCGCTTCTGAACGCGGTCGTCGACTTCCTGCCGGGTCCGCTTGATGTCCCTGCCTACGTCGGCTTCTCGCCGGACGACGAGACCGAAACCCGGAACATCGAGCGTCATGCCGATGACGCCGAGCCGTTCTCGGGTCTCGCGTTCAAGATCATGAACGACCCCTTCATGGGTTCGCTGACCTTCACCCGTGTCTACTCGGGCCACCTCAAGAAGGGCGACAGCGTCCTGAACTCGACGAAGGGCAAGAAAGAGCGCATCGGCCGGATGGTGATGATGCACTCCAACAAGCAGGAAGAAATCGAGGAAGCGTTTGCCGGCGACATCATCGCGCTGGCCGGCCTGAAGGACACGACCACCGGCGATACGCTCTGCGACAACGCCAAGCCGGTCGTTCTGGAAACCATGACCTTCCCCGATCCGGTCATCGAGATCGCCGTCGAGCCGAAAACCAAGGCTGACCAGGAGAAGATGTCCGCAGGTCTTCAGCGCCTTGCCGCCGAAGATCCGTCCTTCCGCGTCGAAACCGATCTGGAATCGGGGCAGACCATCATGAAGGGCATGGGCGAACTTCACCTCGACATTCTCGTCGATCGTCTGAAGCGCGAGTTCAAGGTTGAGGCGAACATCGGTGCGCCGCAGGTGGCCTATCGTGAGACTATCTCGAAAGAGGTCGAGCACACCTACACCCACAAGAAGCAGTCGGGTGGTTCGGGTCAGTTCGCCGAGGTCAAGCTGGTCATCTCTCCGACGGAGCCGGGCGAAGGCTATTCGTTCGAGTCCCGCATCGTCGGTGGCGCGGTGCCGAAGGAATACATCCCCGGCGTCGAAAAAGGCATCAAGTCGGTCATGGACTCTGGTCCGCTGGCCGGGTTCCCGGTGATCGACTTCAAGGTCGCTCTGGTCGACGGCAAGTTCCACGACGTGGACTCGTCGGTTCTGGCCTTCGAAATCGCGGCCCGCATGGGCATGCGCGAAGGCATGAAGAAAGCCGGTGCGAAGCTGCTCGAGCCGATCATGAAGGTCGAGGTCGTGACTCCGGAAGAGTATACCGGTGGCATCATCGGCGACCTGACCAGCCGTCGGGGCCAGGTGCAGGGGCAGGACACGCGGGGCAATGCCAACGTGATCAACGCCTATGTGCCGCTTGCGAACATGTTCGGCTACATCAACAACCTGCGCTCCATGTCCTCGGGCCGCGCGCAGTTCACGATGCAGTTCGACCATTACGAACCGGTTCCGCAGAACATCAGCGACGAAATTCAGGCGAAGTACGCGTAAGCGGCCGCCCATCGAGTAAAGGAGACCAGAGATGGCAAAGGCAAAGTTTGAGAGAACGAAACCGCACGTTAACATTGGCACGATTGGCCACGTTGACCATGGCAAGACGACGCTGACGGCTGCGATCACGAAGTATTTCGGCGAGTTCCGCGCGTATGACCAGATTGACGG
>NZ_JBLBVK010000037.1:0-52807 GCF_047314965.1 Silicimonas lutimaris
GGAGGACCCGGAAACGGCCGTGTCCGTCATCGCCCCGCTGGAGTGGTTGGGCATCACCGCCTTCGGAGACAGCGCCGTCATGCTGCGTGCGCGCATCAAGACCGTGCCCGGCAAGCAATGGGCCATCGGGCGTGCCTACAATGGGTACCTCAAGACGGTCTTCGACGAACGCAAAATCGAGATCCCGTTCCCACAGCAAACTATCTGGCTCGGTGAAGCCAAGGATGGCAGCACCCAGAAGTTCATGATTGAAGATGTGTCCAAAGGGGCCAATATAGGGGCCGAAAGCTAAGACCTGGGAAATGTATTGCTATACAGCTTGTCCGAATGGCGGCCTTTCTCGCAGCAGAATAGCAACTGTTGTCGCGGCGTTGCCGCGATATATTCTCGGCGTGCGCACTTAGCGAAAATCCAACAGGTCCGGTTCGGGCTCGGAAGAGACATCTGATCATTTCTGTCGGATGTCCGCTTGGCGCTGCTGGGCCGCACTAGGACGTGCCCTCCTCCAAACGATATAGGCCATGAACATCTTGAAAGCGGAGTTATGGCACTAGCCCTAGCTGACGAGCGATCGTCGCTGCATCGTAGTAGTCTCTACCTTCGACCACTTTTCCATCCTTGACCCGCATCACACTGCAATAACGTGTCTCTTGCCGCCTACCACTCGGCTCAAACGTCCCGAGCGAGGATTCAAGCGGTCCGGTATGGGTGCCGCGATTGACAAACTCGACCACTGCGCGGTCCCCATCTACGACTACATTTGTGACCTTTACCTCGCCATCGGGAAACGCTCGTCGCCAGCGCTCGTAATCCATTCTGTATCCCTCAGGTCCGATCTGGCTCTCGCCTCTGGCAACGTCCTCGAACTGGCAGTCATCCGCAATTACAGCAACGCCGCGTTCGGGATCGCGCAAGTCCCAGGATTCGTGGAATTGTCGGACGATTTTTTCAGTGGGATGCATTGCCAGTACCCTTTTGAATCTGTGTTGTCTGTGAGCAACTATCAGTTTTCGTCAGTCCAATGGAAAGTCTCAATCGGGCTCGGAGCAGCACAGAGCGAAACTCGCCCAAAGTCTGCAAGGCGGGACTAAACTGCCGTTGCTTCGGCATTCAGAAAGACATAGCCCTGCCTCTGGAAGCAAATAAAGCGATGAGCCGCCCATGTACGTTCCTCCGCACTTTGAAGAGGTGAGTGAAGATGCAATATCCGCGATCCTTGATGATGCGCCACTTGCATGTATCGTTGCTCAAACCAGTCGTGGCCTCATTGCCAACCACTTGCCGCTTCTGAGGTCGTCGCAAGGCCACCTGATAGGCCACATCGCCCTGGCAAACGAAATGCATAATTTGGTTCCCTAAGGGCAAGAGGTACTTGCGATCTTTCGGCGCGATGACGCCTATGTTTCCCCAAATTTCTACCCGACCAAGAAGGAACATCATCGTCATGTGCCGACTTGGAATTATGAGGTTGTTCACGTCTATGGCGAGATCACTTTTCAGCATGACAGCCATTCGAAACGTGCGGCTGTTGGACTATTGACCCGCCATCACGAACGGCGACTGAATGGCCGCAACGCATGGCGAATGGCGGACGCACCTACTGACTACATGGAAAAGATGCTGGACGGTATTGTCGCGTTCCGGTTGACGACAGCCAAAGTCGTTGCAAAGGCAAAGTTGAGCCAGAACAGAGAGCTTCGCGATTACCTTGGCGCTGTCGATGGCCTCAAAGCTTCCGGCCATGCTGATATGGCAGAAAGGATGAAATCCCGCCTAAACGGTAATCGTTGAACGTCCACCTCGGGCTGCAGGAGACATCCGAGGCTTTTCGTCAGATGACTGCTCTGCGCCTAAAACCGGTCATCGACGGTCGTCGCGGCGCGGTTTTCTGCCGAAAAGTCTGCTTTCGGTGGTAGCGGACGTCCGTCACATCGAGCTGGATGTCCGAGAAGCGGAGAGACCGAACATAAAGTGCCTCGCCAAACCTCAGTCGGCGAGAGTGGCCAGAAACGCAATGACAGCTGCGCGATCGGCGTCACTCTCCAAACCCATCATGATCTTCGACGTGCCAGGCAGGAATTGATAGGGGCTGTAGAGGTAATGGTTGAGGGTCTCGGCGTCCCAGATCAATTCAGCCTCACGCAGATAGCTCGAATATTCGAAAGTCGGATCGGATGCAGCAGCTTTTCCGAATATGCCCCACAGATTCGGACCGTTGTCTCCTGCCTGCCGGACGCTTGACGGCTTGCCATGACAGATTTCGCAACCAGTGGCGATGACTTGGCCGCGCTCAACGTCCGCTTCCGAAAGACTTGAGGCGATCGAAGGGGCCAATACCTGTACAGGCGCGCCAGCTGCTATGAGACGCTCGGCAACTTGCTCGTGACCACCACGCAGAGCCTGATGCAAAGGCGTTGCAATATATCGATCATAGCTCTTTGGATCTGCGCCAGCGTCTAACAACGCCTCGACGACATCGAGATAGCCAAAGCGAGAAGCGTGATGCAGTGCGGTGCCTGTTTGGTAGAGGCCGTCGGGCACGGTAAAGAATATTGTTGGATCAGCGCCACGGGCCAAAAGCTCTTCGACAACTTCGATCTTTCCGAATTTCGCGGCGACAAACAGAGGCGTTACGCCTGGATCGCTGGTCATGTTGGTGCTGCGGATTTCCAAGGGCACGCCTTTGTCCAGTTCAGCCAAAACTCCTTCTAGGTTTCCGCGTTTAGCATGGACGTGGATGATTTCGGCCGACGTTGGCTGCACAAGGAAAGCCAGCGTCGCAAACATAAAGGCGAAAGCGGTTTGTTGAACCATCCTAGAGACCTCTCGAAAATGGTAACGCATTCAAGCAGATCAACGCAAATTCTTATGCTCAAGAAAATCTCAGAAACGAACCAAACGTCCGTTTCGGGCTCTGATCGGCCGTTCGCTGCGTTGTGTTTAAATGACTGCTCTCACTGCACTAGCAGCCCTTCCGCCAAGCGATTAAGAGCTCAGCACCAATGTGATTTCCGCCGTACACGCACTTCCCTGTTCGCCCGCTTCCCTTCCCTGTTCTTCCGATTTCTTTCCCTGATAAGGCGAATTAATTCCCTGTTAAATTGATAACAGGGAAACGCCTGTAACTCTTTGTAATCGCTCCTCTAATAGGCGCCAATGTTCCCCAAATCCGTCGAGTCCGGCCCAAATTCGCAAAATTTCCCTGTATTTTCCCTGTTAACAGGGAATTTCTGGCCGAGACTGGATGGCTCAGGACTACGTGCACAGCCAGGCAGGCATCCGCTCCGAGACATTTCTGGGTACCACACAACTTCTCCCGACATTCCGGGGGCTTAGGGGCGCGGCAGTGTTTTCTGTGCGTCTCCGGGAGCCGATTTCCGGCGGCAGAATGGCCCCAGTCTCTGTTCCGCTTTGTTCCGGTAGCAGGTTTGAATGTCGCGCTGGTCTGGGTCAGCGCAGCGAGTCGAAGACCTGGCGCTGGGCATCCCAGTTGGACGGGATGCCTTGCTTGATCAGCAGGTCCGAGGTGAGGGCCGCGGGCTGCCGACCGTCGAGGATCTCAGCAGTGAGGTCGGGTGCGAGGAACGCGAGGTCGACGAGTTGCATGACGCGCCGCTTCGACGTCCCGGCCCGATCGGCGACCTCGCCGAAGCTGGCACCTGCGCGGAGTTGTGTAAACCAGGCGTGTGCCAATGCGACATTCCGGATCAGCTTGTCGTCGTGTCGGGAGGAGGGATTGTCGATGATGAGCTTCGTTTCCACCCCGCGCCGTCGCTGGCGGAACGGTATTTGAAGAATGAGGGCTTCGGGATCGATGTGAGCGCGATCGACGCCAGCCCAATCACTGATCGCGTCGGCATCCACAGAGAGCGTTACCTGACCCTGTGCGAGCTCAATCCGCTGAACCAGATCGAGCAGGGCCCGTTGGTCCGAAGCGATTACTCCATCCTCGCGCGGGGCATGCGTCATTGCTACGCTGTCTTGCTCACGTCTCAGTTCTGCCCTCCACCTGGGGTCGCTGAGGCGGTCCCTGACCTTTTCGGCGACGAGCTCTTCGAGCTGAGCGGCGGGCAAGCTCCAACCGTTTGACGGTTTTTCTCCAGACGTCCGGATCGGCCGCTTCGAGACGTAGTATCTGAGCCTCTTGCCCGAAGACGTCTTCGTATGGCTGGGCGTAAGCCGGTCCCCGGTCTCATCGAAGGTCTTTCCGGCCAGTGGCGAGGTCACTGCATGACGCCGATCAATCCCACCCCGTCCACTGCGCCTCCGTGCTGCTTTGTCCTTGAGCTGGCGTTGAACAGCGTCCCATGTTTCGGGATCGATGATCGGCGGATGCTGTCCGTCGTAGACCCGCGTCCGGTGTCTGATCCGTCCGGCATAGACCGGGTTGGTCAGGATGTGATGGATATGGCCCCGGTCGAAGAGGCCGCCGCCGCTGCGCCGACCATTTGGTGCGACCCGTTGTCGTGTCCTGAGCCGAAGCCGTTCCGCTTCGTCTCGGACGGCCCTGACGGTACCAAGGTCCTGGTAGCGAGCGTACAGTGTTCGGATTGTCTCGGCTTCATCCTCGCGTACTTTCAGGGTTCGACCATCAGGCTCGTAGCCCATGGGCACATTGCCGCCCATCCAGAGCCCCTTCTTCTTCGAGGCGGCAATCTTGTCCCTGATCCGTTCGGCGGTGACCTCACGTTCGAACTGGGCGAAGCTCAGGAGCATGTTGAGCGTCAAACGCCCCATGCTGGTGGCGGTATTGAAGGACTGGGTGACCGAGACAAAAGACGCACCGGCGGTGTCGAGCCGGTCGACGATCCTGGCGAAGTCCGCGAGAGACCGGGTGAGCCTGTCGATCTTATAGACAACGATCCGGTCGACCCGACCTTCGTCGACCTCGGTCAGCAACCTCTGCAGGGCAGGGCGGTCGAGAGTGCCGCCCGAGAGCCCACCATCATCGTAGGGCTCGTCAAGAAGCACCCAACCCTCTGCCTTCTGGCTGAGGACATAGGCTGCGCAAGCCTCGCGCTGCGCATGGAGCGAGTTGAACTCCTGCTCCAGACCGTCCTCGGAACTCTTTCGCGTGTAGATGGCGCAGCGGATCTTTTGCATCAGCTGGCCCTGCGCTCTGTCTTCAATCCGAAGAACCGCGGCCCCGACCAGTTCGTCCCGGTGATCCGCCGGGCGATGGCGGTGAGGGAGGCGAAGTCACGGCCATCAAAGCGGAAGCCGTCGGGCGTGACCTCGACATGGTAGACCCGGCCGTTCCACTCGCGGGCGAGCATACTGCCGGGCGAGAGCGTTGGCGAAGAGCTACTGACTCGCCCACCTCCGAGATCAATACTCCGCAGGCGCCGCTTCAATGGGGCTGGAAAGCCGCCTGCACCCTCGCATTGCTGATGCCAGGCCAGGGCCTTCGCCATCAACCTGCGGGACAGGTATTTGTCCGGCGCGGTTCCAAAAGCCGCCCTCCAGGCCTCGCGTAGACTCTGCAGGTCTTGTTGATCCGTTTTGGTGTCCGTCATGTCGGCACTCTCCCTTCTCCTATGCCGAAGGCGGCGACGCGACGCGCGCGGCCGCTACTGGCGCAACCCCGGACAGGCCGGGGCGTGAGAACGGGGCAGGTCAGGGACGCTCGGACGGGGCCGGAAGTCCAGTCGGATCGGTGACGAAATGCGTCCGCCCGGGAAGGCCCGTGGGGTCGGATGTCTGCTTAGCGCGGAGTAAAGGACATCTGAGTAAATCGGTCAGATGACGGCTCAGAGCCCAAAGCGTAAGCGCTCCGGTGCGAAGTTTCGCAGATGCGATAATTCAATCGATCAAGACGACGGATGGCCGAACTGGGGCTCAAGGATATTCAGAGCCCTTCTGAGAATGCTGCGCATCTCTCAATGATTATCGTCAAAGACGGGAAGTTGCCGGTCAAGACAGCGCGCAAATTTGAATAGAGATGTTCTGCGACCGCCCTCGCAAACTTCGCTAGCCATGACGATGCAACGCGGATCAAGGGCCGCCCGTCCGCACTTCCCTGCAAAGAAGCTCCCAAAGTAACGGATACGATCGGAACGCACGCCACCACAAGTCATGGCAATTGCATAGCACTCAAACTATTGCGGACACAGCTCGTAGATCCTTTGAGATCCGGATTAGCCCCGACAAATATGGACGTCCTTTATTAAGCCCACTCACGGAGGCGCCGATCAGCCCCGTCGGAATGGTGCTGGCCGCCTCGAGCGCAGCGGCCGTCGGAACGCCAACCTCTTCGACCATGACCCGAATTGCCGTGGTCAGATCGAGGTCGGCGCCGGCCAGCGTTCCGTTCTCGAGCGTCAGTCTCCCGGCCTCGCGGAATATCCGGCGCCCGCCCAATTCGAAGGACGTGCGATCGGTCCCGGCAATGGCCATGGCATCGCTGACAAGGAATATCCGGCCCGGACCGGTCTTGGCGGCCCAAGCGGTTCGCATCGCTTCGGGATGCACGTGGATGGTATCAGCTATCAGGCCCGCGTGGGCCGAGCCATGCGCAAGCGCCGCACCCACCAGCCCCGGCTCACGGTTGCCAAGCTGGCTCATCGCGTTGAACAGATGCGTGACGCAGCGCGCGCCCGCGGCGAAATAGCGGCTACAGGTGTCGAAATTGGCATCGGTGTGTCCCAGCGAGACCAGCACTCCGGCCCGTGCCAGTGCCGCGACCTGGTCTTCCGTGACGTTTTCGGGGGCGACCGTCACCTTGAGAACAGGCAGCCTCCGCGCCGCGTCCAGCAGCATGTCCAGATCGCTCCGCTCCATCGGGCGGATCAGCGCCGGATCATGCGCGCCCTTGCGCGCAATCGACAGGTGCGGCCCTTCGAGGTGCAGCCCTGCGATCCCCTGCACTCCGCTGCGCACGGCGCCGATGGCGGCCTCGATCGCGGCGCGCGATTTCTCGGCGGTGTCGGTTATCAGAGTGGGCAGCAGTGTCCTGACCCCAAGACGCCGATGCGCGCCGGCAATCCTGGCGAGCGTCTGCGGTGATGGATCGTCGTTGAACATGATGCCGTCGCCGCCGTTCACCTGAAGGTCGACGTAGCCGGGGCTCAGGATGTCCCCGGCCAGATCGACCACCTTGCCATCGCTGGCGACCTCGGCCTCCGGGCCAAGCGCCGCGAGACGCCCGTTCTCGAAGCGGGCGGCATGGCCGTCCCGAAGGCCGTGGCCATCGAAGATCCGTCCGTTGCGGAAAGTGATTGCAGCCTGTGTCATAACGTTTCGGTCACCTTGTTGAGGTGGCGCGGGACGTCCGGGTTGATGCCGCGGCGCACGGCAACCGATTCGACCATCGCGTAGAAGGACGTGATGGCGGCGACCGGATCGGTCAGCCAGTGTCCGGTCCGGATCTGCGGCAGCCCGATCGCCTCGGTCGCGCCATTCGCCAGCGTGAAAACCCGCGCGCCCTTCCGGGCCAGCGCGTCCGACGTCTGCGCCACGCTTTCCTCCGCGGCATCTCCCGCGGCAAAGGCAATAACCGGAAAGCTCTGCCCGACGATCGAGACGGGACCGTGAAGCACTTCGGCGGAGGAGTAGCTTTCTGCATGGATCATGCAGGTTTCCTTGAACTTTAGCGCAGCCTCGTTCGAGATCGCCCAGGACGGCCCGCGTCCAAGCGTGAAAAGCGACGTCCCATCGATGGCATCCGCAGCCGCGGACCAGTCGCAGCGCGTGGCAGCCAGCAGGTGTTCGGGCAAGGCGCGGATGGCCGCGATGAGCGCGTCGTCGCGCTTGATCTCGGCGATGAGCCAAAGCCCCGCGACCAGCGAGGTCACGAAGGTCTTCGTCGCGGCCACGCTCAGTTCGGGTCCGGCGTGGATCGGCAGCGTGGTGTCCGCGGCAATCGCAAGCCGCGAGGTGTAGTTGTTGGTGATCGCCACCGTCAGCGCCCCCCCCGCGCGAAGGCTTTCGGTCATGCGCACGATGTCCGGGCTCTGCCCCGATTGGGAGATCGAGATGCATAGCGCGTCGGGCGCAATCAGGTCGACCCCGTAGATCGAGCTCACCGAGGGTCCGACGGACGCCATTGGGCGCCTGAGGATCAGCTCGCTGGCGTACTTGAGGAAGGTGCAAGCATGGTCCGACGATCCCCGGGCGACGGAAATCAGGAAACGCGGATCGAATTCGCGCGCCCTCGCAGCGGCCACGGCGATCGCCGGCTCGCCCTGCGACAGAAGCCGTTCGACAGCGGCCGGGATCTCGAGGACCTCCTCGCGCATCTGTGTGGTCTTGGTGGGCATCTCGGATAGCCTTTCTGTGTCAGAGCTGCAGGTCGGCCACGAAGTCGTAGGCGTCACCGCGGTAGAGCGAGCGGGTGAGTTCCGCGACGCGTCCGCTTTCAAGGTAGGAAATTCGCTCGATGCTCAGCCCCGCGGCCCCCTCGACCACGCCGAGAAGTTCCGCCTCGCGGGCTTCGATGTTGACGGCCGAGATCCTCTGGACGGCCCGGACCGGGCGCAGTCCACGGGCGGCCAGCACCTCGTAGAGCGACGTCTTGATCTCCAGCGGGTTCGGCAGGATATCCAGCGGCAGCGACGCACGCTCGAGCGCCATGGGGCGGCCGCCGGCCTCTCGCAGGCGGTAGATGCGTGCGACCTCGTCTCCCTCGGCAAGATCGAGCGTGCGGGCCTCCTTCTCGGTCGGTGCGAATACGCCGCGCTCCAGCCACTTCGACCTCGTCTCCATGCCGCGCCGGGCCATGTCCTCGGTAAAAGACGTCAGTTGCGTAAGTGATTGCTCCATTCGGGCGACGGCATCGCGGACGAAGGTTCCCGAGCCCTGGCGCTGCTCGACCAGCCCGTCGCGGACCAGTTCGTGGATCGCCTTGCGCACGGTGACGCGGGAAAGCTTGGTTATACCGGCCAGCTCGCGTTCCGGCGGGAGCGAGGAATTCGGCGGCAGGACCCCGGAGCCGATGCCCTCTTCCAGCCGCCGTTTCAGCTGCACGTACCGTGGGCCTCCGCTCTCGGAAAGCCACCCGTTGGGTCGGAGAAACTCGACTGCGCTCAAGGGGTGATCTCCTGTGCAAGGTCCTGCGCAAGCGCAATTGCGCCCTCGAGGGGTTGGCCCTCAGGCTCGGCCAGACCGGCGCGCAGGTCATCCGGAAGATAGGAAAGGTAATGCGGGCCGATGCCGCCGGTGAGGCAAACCGCCTGTCCCGGCCGCCAACCGAGCACATGCAGCGCACGGGCGATTTCTCCGCCCCCCATGCGCATGATCGCGATGCCGATGGCGTCTCCCTGGCCCGCGGACTCGGTCACGAGAGGCGCAAGCGCGCCCAATTCCGACGGCTGCGCCGACCCCGCGAACCGAACGATACCAGCAGTGCCGCCGAACCTTTCGGCCAGCCGATCGCTTAGCGGAGTCGGGCGCTGCCGCCCGTCGAGGGCCTCGAGCGTCAGGGAAAGTGCGCGGCGACCGACCCACTGGGCCGAGGCCTCGTCCCCGAGAACCGGCCCCCAGCCGCCCGCAAGACGCACATTGTCGCCAATCTGCACGGCGTAGAACGAACCGGTGCCGCAGTGGCCGATCGCGCCGTCGCGGCGACCGAGGACGCCGCGCACGGCTGCGACCCGATCATCCTCGATTCGCACATGCCGGAACGGCAACGCGCCGCGGAGCCGGTTGGCGATTTCCGGTCCGGTCACACCGGCAAGTCCGACGAATGCGGGCGCCGCCGACAGCGCCTCGACCGTGCACCCCGTGCCTGCCGCAAGTGCCTCCAGTCCTTCCGCAATCTGGTGGACCGCCTGGTCGAAATCGGTCGAGAGGTTGGCGGATCCGGTCTCGACGGCGATGACGTCATCGCCCCTGGAAGCCGCGATACGGCAACGCGTTCCGCCGCCGTCTATGGCAAGGACAAGTGTATGGAGATGCTTGTTCATAGTAATACCTTTATAGTACCTTTGTGAGAAATGGAAGTACTAAATAAAACCAATAAATCGAATTATCGCATATTTAGGGAGAATCTCGAACCTTCAATAAAAATCTGGACAATAGGTATTAGAAAGGTATTATACTAATCATAATTGGGGGGATTCGCATGACCACATCAGGGACAGAAGCGCTGCACGTATCGGCGAAGGGGCTCGACGAACGCCCGGCGGCCGATGTCGCGGCGATCCTGGCGGAGAGCCAGATCGCGGCAGCGGCCTCGGTCCGCGATGCCGCGCCGGCGATCGCGCGGGCCGCCGAGGCAATGGCGGCAACGATCCGAAGCGGCGGCGTGCTCCACTATGCCGCCGCCGGGTCGTCGGGGCTGATGGCCGCCGCGGATGCTCAGGAGCTGGGCGGTACCTTCTCAATCCTGCCCGCACAGATCCGTATCCATATGGCCGGGGGGCTGCCGACCGGTGTCGAAATGCCCGGCGGGACCGAAGACGACACTGCCAGCCTTGACGCCGCGCTGACCGGCCTGTCCCCGCATGACACGGTCATCGCGGTCTCGGCCAGCGGAACCACGCCCTTCACGCTCGCCGCCGCGCGGATCGCAAGCGCTTCCGGAGCGACCGTCGTCGCGATCGCCAACAATCCTGGGACGGCGCTTCTGGACGCCGCAGACCACCCCATCTGCATCGCCACGCCGCCCGAAGTCCTCTCCGGCTCCACCCGGATGGGAGCGGGAACGGCGCAGAAGATCGCGCTCAACATGCTGTCCACGCTGATGGCGGTCCGGCTCGGTCACGTCCACGATGGAATGATGGTTAACCTGCACGCCGACAACATCAAGCTTCGCGCTCGGGCGGTCGCCATCGTGTGCGAGGTTGCCGGCGTTGACGCGGACACGGCCGCGTCGGCGCTCGAGGCCTGTGGAGGCAGGGTGAAACCGGCCGTCCTGATCGCCGCGAAAGGCATGCCGGCAAGCCGGGCCAACGAAATTCTTCGAGAAACCGAAGGAAACCTTCGCGCCGCCCTGGCGCGGAACACCTGACACTTGATTCAACTGGGAGGTCAAACATGACACGCAACACTCTGAAACTCGCGCTCGTGACAACGGCGCTCGTGGCGACGGGCGCGCAGGCGCAGGACGTCACGCTGACGATCGAAAGCTGGCGCAACGACGACCTGACGCTCTGGCAGGACAAGATCATTCCGGCCTTCGAGGCGCAAAACCCCGGCATAAAGGTCCAGTTCACGCCGTCGGCCCCGGCCGAGTACAACGCGGTGCTGAACTCCAAGCTCGACGCCGGTTCGGCGGGCGACCTCATCACCTGCCGTCCCTTCGACGCCTCGCTGGCGCTCTACCAGGCGGGCCACCTGACCGACCTGAGCGGCCTCGACGCGATGACGAACTTCTCTGACGTCGCCAAGTCCGCATGGCAGACCGACGACGGCTCGGCCACCTTCTGCGTCCCTATGGCCGCCGTCATCCACGGCTTCATCTACAACAAGGATGCCTTCGCCGAGCTTGGCCTCGACGTTCCGACGACAGAGGACGAGTTCTTCGCCGCACTCGACAAGATCAAGGAAGACGGCACGTACATCCCGATGGCCATGGGCACCAACGACCAGTGGGAAGCGGCCACCATGGGCTACAACAACATCGGCCCGAACTACTGGAACGGCGAGGAAGGCCGCCAGGCGCTAATCGCGGGCACGCAGAAGCTGACCGACCCGCAGTGGGTCGCGCCATACGCGACGCTCGCGCGCTGGGGCGCGTACCTGGGCGACGGCTACGAGGCGCAGACCTATCCCGACAGCCAGAACATCTTCACGCTGGGCCGCGCCGCGATCTATCCCGCCGGGTCGTGGGAGGTCTCGGGCTTCAACGCGCTGGCAGATTTCGAAATGGGCGCCTTCAAGCCGCCGGTCAAGAATGCGGGCGACACCTGCTATATCTCGGATCACACCGACATCGGGATCGGCATGAACGCCAAGACCGCCAACCCCGAGGCAGCACAGACCTTCCTGGCCTGGGTCGCCAGTCCCGAGTTCGCCGAGATCTTCGCCAACGCGCTGCCCGGCTTCTTCCCGCTGTCCTCGGCCCCGGTCGAGATCGCCGATCCGCTGGCCGCCGAGTTCGTTAGCTGGCGCGGGGAATGCGAAAGCACCATCCGCTCGACCTACCAGGTCCTTTCGCGCGGCACGCCTAACCTCGAAAACGAGACCTGGGGCGCTTCCGTCGCGGCGATCAAGGGCACATCCACGCCAGAGGAACTTGGCCAGAAGCTCCAGGAAGGCCTGGCAAGCTGGTACGCCCCGCAGCAGTAACCTCCCGCTGCTGCACATTCGTCCCGGGCGCATCGCGCCCGGGACATGTCCCCTGATCCGGAGAGAGCCATGAACCTCGCCCGCGTCCGCTGGCACATTCTCGTGTTCCTTGCGCCAGCCGTCACCGTCTACACCGCCGTGATGATTTTCCCGCTCTTCAATACGCTTCGCCTCGCGCTCTACAGCCGGGTCGACCAGGAGCGCGTCTTCGTGGGCTTCGACAACTTCCGCACGCTGTTCTTCGACCCGATCTGGGCCGAGCAGTTCTGGAACGCGCTCGGCAACAACTTCTGGTTCTTCCTGATCCACATGCTGGTGCAGAACCCGATCGGTGTGGCACTGGCAGCCCTTCTCAGCCATCCGCGCCTGCGGTTCGCGGCGCTCTACCGCTCCGCGATCTTCCTCCCGACGATCCTCAGCTTCGTGATCGTGGGCTTCGCCTGGAAACTGATCCTCTCGCCGATCTGGGGCATCGCGCCCTCGATGCTGGACGCCATCGGCTTGAAGGCGCTCTACGCGCCCTGGCTGGGCAAGGAGGAGTACGCGCTCACGACGCTGGCGCTGGTCTCGGTCTGGCAGTTCGTCGGCATCCCGATGATGCTGATCTACGCCGCGCTGCTGACCATCCCCGAGGAAATCCTCGAAGCCGGCGAAGTCGACGGCATCACCGGCATGGCCGCTTTCTGGAAGATCAAGCTTCCGCTCATCCTGCCCTCGATCGGGATCATCTCGATCCTCACCTTCGTCGGCAACTTCAACGCCTTCGACCTGATCTATGCCGCCCAGGGCGCGCTGGCGGGGCCGGATTTCTCGACCGACATCCTGGGCACTTTCATGTATCGCACGTTCTTCGGCTTCCAACTCCAGCTCGGCGACCCGCACATGGGCTCGGCCATCGCGGGGGCGATGTTCGCGATCATCCTGATCGGTGTCTGCATCTATCTCTTCGGCATCCAGACCCGGATGCGCCGCTACCAGCTCTGAGGACGGACCGATGAACAAGGCACGCTCGAACCCGCTCAATGCCGCGATGATGCACGGGGCGCTGATCTTCTACACGCTGATCGCCCTCTTCCCGGTCTTCATCATCCTGATCAACAGCTTCAAGGATCGCCGGTCGATCTTCCGCGAGCCGCTGGCGCTGCCCGACGCCACCAGCTTCTCGACGATCGGCTACGAGACGGTGATGAAGCAGGGGGATTTCTTCCTCTACTTCCAGAACTCGATGATCGTCACGGTCGCCTCGCTGTTCTTCGTGCTGCTCTTCGGCGCCATGGCGGCCTATGCGCTCAGCGAATACCGGTTCCGGGGTAACCTGCTGATGGGGCTCTACCTCGCGCTCGGGATCATGATCCCGATCCGGATCGGCACCGTCGCGATCCTCGAGATGATGGTGGCGACCGGGCTGGTCAATACGCTCTGGGCGCTGATCCTGGTCTACACGGCGCAAGGCTTGCCGCTGGCGGTCTTCATCCTGTCCGAGTTCATGCGCCAGGTCTCGGACGACCTGAAGAACGCGGGACGGATCGACGGGCTGAGCGAGTACACGATCTTCTTCCGCCTCGTGTTGCCGCTGGTGCGGCCCGTGATGGCGACGGTCGCGGTGTTCAACATGATCCCGATTTGGAACGACCTCTGGTTCCCGCTGATCCTCGCGCCCGCGGAGCAGACCAAGACGCTCACGCTCGGCAGCCAGGTCTTCATCGGGCAGTTCGTGACCGACTGGAACGCGGTTCTCTCCGCGCTCTCCATGGCGATCCTGCCAGTGCTGATCCTCTACGTGATCTTCTCGCGCCAGCTGATCCGCGGCCTTACCTCGGGAGCGGTCAAATGATCCGCGTGTTGATCGCAGGCCTGGGCAACATGGGGCTCAGCCACGCGCTCGCCCACCATGCCCATCCTGAAGCCGAGATCGTCGGGCTGGTCAATCGCTCGCCGGTGGAGCTTCCCGAGGCGTTGGCCGGCTACCCCCGCTTCGCCACTTTCGAAGAGGGAATGGCCACCGTTCCCGACCTGGTCGTGATCGCCACTTACTCGGACAGCCACGCGGACTACGCCTGCGCGGCGATGGAGGCCGGGGCCCATGTCTTCGTCGAGAAGCCGCTGGCCACGACCGTTGCCGACGCCCGCCGCGTGGTGGCGACGGCCGAACGCACCGGCCGCAAGCTGGTGGTAGGCTACATCCTGCGTCACCACCCCTCGTGGATACGGCTGATCGAGGAGGCGCGCGCGCTCGGCGGTCCCTTCGTCTTTCGGCTGAACCTGAACCAGCAGTCCTCGGGGGCCGAGTGGGAGACGCACAAGGCGCTCATGCAGACGACCTCGCCCATCGTCGACTGCGGTGTCCATTACGTCGACGTCATGTGCCAGATCACCGATGCCGCACCGGTCCGGGTGCACGGCATGGGCCTGCGGCTGACCGACGAAATCGCGCCCGACATGTACAATTATGGCCAGTTCCAGGTAATGTTCGCCGACGGCTCGGTCGGCTGGTACGAGGCCGGATGGGGGCCGATGATGTCGGAAACCGCCTTCTTCGTGAAGGACATCGTCAGCCCGAACGGCTCGGTCTCGATCACCGAAGGCAACACGGGCGCCTCGTCCGACATCGACGGACATACGAAAGTTGGCGGCATCCTGGTCCATACACCTCGGGGCGACCGCAGGATCAAAATGCCGGACGAACCTGGCCATCAGGCGCTCTGCGACGCCGAACAGGCCTTCGTGCTGCGCGCGATCGCCGAAGACATCGACCTTCGCCGCCACATGAGCGACGCGATCAGCTCGCTCGCGATCTGTCTCGCGGCCGACGAAAGTATCCGCACCAGCCAGTCCGTTTCACTGAAGGAGACCCAGCAATGACCGCCCTGACCCTGAAAAACGTGAACAAGTCCTTCGGTGACGTGCATGTTCTCAAGGACATCAACCTGGAAGTCGAGGATGGTGAATTCGTCGTCTTCGTCGGCCCCTCCGGCTGCGGCAAGTCCACGCTCCTGCGCGTGATCGCCGGGCTCGAGGACGCGACCTCTGGCGAGATCCGGATCGGCGGCGACGTGATCAACCTGACCCCGCCCTCGAAGCGCGGCATCGCCATGGTGTTCCAAAGCTATGCGCTCTACCCCCACTTGAACGTTCGCGGCAACATGACCCTCGCGCTCAAGCAAGAGGGCCAGCCCAAGGCGGTGATCGAGGAGCGGGTTCAGAAAGCCTCGAAGATGCTCAACCTCGACCCCTACCTCGAGCGCCACCCGTCCGAGCTCTCCGGCGGTCAACGCCAGCGCGTCGCCATCGGACGCGCCATTGTGCGCGAGCCCAAGCTCTTTCTCTTCGACGAACCGCTCTCCAACCTCGATGCCGCGCTCCGCATGAACACCCGGATCGAGATTGCGAACCTCCACCGCCAGCTCGGGGCATCGATGATCTACGTTACCCACGACCAGACCGAGGCGATGACGCTCGCCGACAAGATCGTCGTCCTGCGCGACGGACGGGTCGAGCAGATCGGCAGCCCGATGGACCTCTACAACAACCCCGCGAACCAGTTCGTGGCCGGATTCCTCGGCTCGCCTTCGATGAACTTCTTCCCGGCGGGACTGATCCACGAAGGCGACCCCCGCACCATGGGCGTCCGACCCGAGGATCTCTTCATATCCGGCGACGGCCCGCTTTCGGCCCGTGTCAGCCATGTCGAGAAACTCGGCGGCGATACCAACGTGATCGCGCATGTGAACGACCACCAGATCACCGCGCGGCTGTTTGGCCAGCACACGGTCGAAGAGGGACAGGAGCTGCGCTTCGGCTTCAAGCCGCAGAGCGCCTACCACTTCGATGACGCAGGCTTACGACTTTTCTGAAAGCAGAGCTAGCAACGCGATGCGTCCGGTCTCTTGGCACTGGCCGACATGGCCCAATGGACGCAAGCGACTGCGGGTGACTGGTGATGTTTGGTCGGCTCGGATACTGGTCGCGAGCCCTGGCGAGCTCGAGGTCGAAGACCCAATTAGGATGTGAGTTCCCAACTGAAATCTCTTGAGGCCGCACACAATTGCCGACCTCATTTTTGCCACTCGGCGCTGTCTGAAAAATCCAGCGAAGGTCGGCTTGATCAGCATGTGAGACATCCGACATAGGCACAGCGAAAAGCCGGTTTGGCTTTTAGGAGTTTGTGGCCGCATCGAAAGAGCGCATTGGTGAAATAGTGCCGCATCCCCGCGAACGGCCCAACGAACTGAAAGCTTCGGGCCATCATGGTTCGCTGCAACTGCATCCGGCAGCTTCGTCCGCAGCTCGGTCATCGAACACAATTGGACCAAGGTCTGCTATCCAGACGAGCGGCCGTTAGCGTGTGGACGTTCTGACATCCCGTTTAAGATGGAAAGGCGGACGGCTTCTGCCGTCCGCCAAACTCTCAAATGTCAATCTTCTCGGCGATGCTAAGCGCATCGTCGAGTTTGACTCCAAGGTACGCCGCACTTTGAGACCTTCAATGACCTCTTTCGATTACGATCTGACATCCGACGAAATGGGGCCAACGACCGAGTTGCGGACTTGGCCGCCGTTTGCTGTCTCGCCGCATCGTCATGCCAGTCCACGCCTCGCGGCGAATGTGACGGCCCAGATCTCAAGGTAAGGACCACCTGCCAAGAGATTCTTCACCCCCGCCGGTTATAGTCCGGCCCAAGGCGTGTACGGACAATGAAACGAACGAGATTCAACGACGAAGGGATCATCTGCATCCTGCCAAAAAGCTCAGGGCTGTCCAATTGAAGGCCCATTGGCAATTCTGGCTGAATGTTGACGCCATGATGCTTTCGCAAGCGGACCTTAGAGAGACACACCCACTAATTCTACAAGCTGGCACATACCGTAGTTGTGAATTGGTGCGGCCAACATGCCGTTTTGCGGTCACCGTTCGCGGGTCAGCAATGGCCGGAAGCCGCGGGCTGAACGGCATGTGAGCGGGAATTCGCTGAGGCAGGAGTTCCATATGGAAATCACAATGTGAACACAATATTGATCACTTTCGTTCATAAAATTCTCGCCAAGTTCTTGGCTGGACATCGGCAGGGTCCGCGGTGCGACAAGTAGGGCGCATGGATGAAACCGGGCAATGGCAACACGCCTGGTGCTTGGCGGTCGACAGCTTTTCGAACTGCCGCATCGTCGATCACGTGACCACCATATGCGCTGCGGGCATCCTGCGAACCGGTCTCGAGAGATGTCGGAGGTCGAAATGGCAAAGGCGAAAAGCAACAACGGGAGCATGCAGATCTCCCAGATCGAGGAGATGAGTATGGCGATCCCGAAACTGCTCAAGAGGGTGTTGTTCCTTGGCCTGATGTTCTTCGCACCCGCTGCGGTGGCTGATGTGAGCTGCCAAGGTGAGTGGCAAAGCGCGGCATTGACCAATTACGAGAGCTATCCTGATCCGGGCAGCGCCGAGTGCGTCAAGTACAACGGCTGCAAGTGGGCCGGGCAGTTCTACGGCGTGCAGGGCAAGAAGTCGAAGGATTGGATCGCGCGTCGGAACATCGCGGCGGTCCATCAAAAGCACTGGCGCAAGTTCGGAGGAAAGCACCTGCGGCTGAGACAGGGCGGACGGGAAATCGTCGTTCAGGTGCTCGATTTGTGTTCCGACTCGGATTGTGCGGGATGTTGCTCCCGAAACCTGGGAGGTGACGGTTTTCTGGTCGACATCGAAAGACACGCCATGCAACGTTTCGGTTCCGGATCTGGTGTTGTGGAATTCCAGGTTTGCAGCAGGTAGGTCGCACGGACCATCGCACTCTGACCTAGTCATGTGCGTCGAGGCCGGACCATGTTCCTGCGTGGCCAGCATGGACGTTCGATGACGGCGTTCAGTTGCGCCGGGGAGAGGGGACTGCGACGCCAAAGGCGCTTGGCAGCGAATGGTCCGCTCACACTCCGTCACGCGGAGCAATCGACGTTTTGTGGTTTTCCGGAAGGTTCATCTTGTCGGTGGAAACGGTTCGTTCGTGATATCTCGACGCCCCAAGGGTCATCGACGGGTCTATCGACGACATCCGCGTGATCTTGCGCCAACCGGTGAATTGCCCGGTAAGGGCCCGGCCGACTGACCGCAGGGCGACCATCCAGTAGATCTGGCGATAGAAGAACCTCTGGGTCAGGACCCAGGGCAAAAGCCGCTTGTTCTCGTCGGGTTCGAGACTGAAGGCAATGGTGGCCAGAACGAGGTCCGACAGCAGGTAGGCGAGGTACGCGACCGCGGCGACGATAGAGGTGGTTTCCCATGAGGCCGGAGTGTCACTGGTCAATTGTCCCGCCAAGGAGAACAGGTTTGCCAGCATCACGATATCCGCGATAGGCGCGAACACCGAGAACACGGCGCCGAACAGGACCAGGTCTGGAATCGAGACCAACCCGACGGCGCGGCGCTCGCGAAAGGCGGCCTTGTGCTTCCACGCGATCTGCAACATCCCGAAGTGCCAGCGCAACCGCTGCCGCATCCATTGCCGGATCGATTCCGGGGCTTCGGTAAAAGCATGGGCTCTGGGTTCGTAGACGACCTTGTGGCCGTGGCGAATGATCGAAACCGTCAGGTCGGCGTCCTCGACGATGGTCTCATTGGTGTAGCCGCCCGATGACCGCACCGCCTCGGTCCGCCAGGCTCCGATCGAGCCTGGAACGACCATGATTCCATTCAGCACCTCGAAGGCCCTGCGGTCCAGGTTCTGCGCGGTGATGTATTCGATCGCCTGAAGCCGAGTCAGCAGATTGCGGCGGTTGCCGACCTTGACGTTGCCGGCCACCGCCCCGACGCCGTCGTCGTTGAAATGTCTGGCCAGAAGACCGATGGCATCGGGCGAAATGATGGTGTCGGCGTCAATGGCGACGAAGACGGGCGTGTCGATCAAACGAATCCCGTGGTTCAACGCCTCGGCCTTGCCCCGGTTCTTCTGTCTGACCAGACGAACCCTCGGGTCCGAGCCGAATGCCTCGCTGACGACCCGGGCGGTCTCGTCGGCCGAGCCGTCGTCGATGACGATCACCTTTTCGATGGGGTAGCTGGACCGCAGAACCGACCTCACCGATTTCACGATGACGGTTTCCTCGCAATAGGCCGGGATCAGCACGGTAACCGGCAGATCACCTTCGCCCCCTGCGTGGGTCCGGCGCTCCTTGATCAGCGCCAGGATCAGGATCACCAGCGAGCGCAGGATGCCCACCGAAATCATGATGAAGAAAATCGCCGTCATCGCGGACATGAGCGTACGCATGGCCCAGAAAGAATAATCGCTGACCGGACTTGCGCCCGGCAGCACGCCGGCCGGATCCGGGGCATCGCCCTGTCCGATGACGCTTGTGAGGGGCACGATCTCGACACCCATGTCCCACAGCGCGGCGATGATCCGGGGCAAGGCCATGACCGTCTGCGTACGGTCCCCCCCGGCATCATGGAAAAGGATCACGTTGCCCCTGTTGGCCTGGACAATGGAGGTAACGGTCTCCACGATCTGCTCCGCGCCGGGGCGCATCCAGTCCGAGGAGTCGATTTCGATACCGACCACGACATAGCGTTCGTTGGAGAGCAGGGTCAGAACACGCGCCTCTTCGGGGGTCTGGGGGTTTTCGTCGAATCCGTATGGCGCGCGAAACAGGTTGGTGTTCAGTCCCGAGACGCTTTTGATCAGTTCCTGCGATGCGTGAAGCTCCAACCTGAGGCGGAAATCGGATATGTTCGCGATATTGGGGTGGGAGTAGGTGTGCACGCCCAATTCATGGCCCTCGTCGACGATCCGACGCACGACGTCGGGCGCGCTCTGGACGCGGTTGCCGACAACGAAGAAGACCGCCGGCACGCCGTAGTCGCGCAGGGTGTCCAGGATCTGCGGTGTATAGGTCTGGCTTGGCCCGTCATCGAAGGTGAATACGACAGCGTTTTCAGGCAGGTTGCCGCTCAACTCGACGGTAAAAGCGCGCGGTAAGTCCCGGTAGTCCGCTTCGGTGATCAGGCCGCTTTCCGAATTCACCGTCAGGTCCCGCCAGCCGGGAGCCTCCCTGTTGCGAACAGTCAGCAAGGGGCCCTTGCCCGTATACCGGACGTGATAGGCAGGCCGGATCTCCTGTAAAAGGTTCGGAGTGACACTGGGAATGGCCAGTCCCGAGAACAGCAGGTCCCATATCCCCGGGTCGCCTCCGGACACGGGCCAGACCGCGACCCCGCTGATCCGATCCAGCGGAACTCGCGCCAATTGGTTGTGTGCGCTGAGCGTGTCGAGGAACCAGATTTGGTGCCTTCGTCCCTCGGCATCCGAAAACGACGCCATCGAGTTCAGGCTGTCCGGGTCCAGGCTGATCGAGCCGCCGTGACGCGCCACAGCGTCCATGATTTCGAAAAACCCCAGGTATTCGGCGTCGGCCTGCCCGCTGGTCCAGTCCATGCCGAAGTTGCCAAAAGCGATCACCAGCTTGTCGGGTGGGATCGCAGACAAAAGCGCGGACAGGCGTTGTTCGTACCAGTCCTGCCCGGAAAGCGGAGCGGGAAGGCTGAATGGCCCGGGTTCCCGGAAAGCGAGCACGATCAGCCGGTCGACCAGTTCTCCGGCCCTCGGATGACTCAGAAGCGCATCGTCCATCTTCGCGATGAGACAGCTTTCCTTGCCCTCCCTTTCAAGTCGGGTCTTCGCCGCAAGAGCGAGAGCCGCGACGGCCTCGACTTTTTCCGCCCCCGCTCCGGCTACGTCGAGGCAGAGGCCGTCGAATGCCTGGTCCCGGATCAGCGATGATATCTCTGACACGAGGTCCATCCGCCGGGCGCGCGAGGTCAGCCACTCGGCGCCCTGATCGCCGCCGTCGAGGTCGGCACGTGCCACGGGAAGAAGTTTGATGCGGTCACGGTTCCGACCCCAGAGATCGCGAAGATCGTCACGCTGGGCTGCGGGCAGCTCAGTGATCTCGGCAGTCAGACCGTCTACCCTGAACCACTCCGGCAGGAGGACGTCGATGGTGTCAATGTTGGCGCGCAGCTCGACCACGCCCGCCGAGGACCAGTGTGGAACAAAGGCATGCACGTCGAGGTCGGGCCCGAGAGGCTGTGGCGCGGTGCCGGCATACCTGGCCGTCCCGTCCAGACCTGACGCATCGGCCATCGGGTCGAAGCTCCGATCGCCGGCCGAACGGTCCAGGCCGGCGGTGCTGTCGCTGGGCGTGGCCGCCAGGCCTTGCTCGACCTGTGGCGCTTCGGCATCCGCGGGCCGCAGCGGCAGTTCGGTGCCGTGAAGGTGGACAATGAACAGCACGAACCAAACCACGGTGAACACGACGAAAAGCACCGACAAGACGGTGAAGAACACCAGCCGGCGGGATGTGGGGTCAAAGAAGATCGGGTTGGGCGCTTCGGCGTCCTCTTCCCCGTCTTTATCCGTGTTGCTCAACTTCGACGACCTGCCTCGTGGCTCATTCGCATATCGTTTTCAACAAGTATGGCATATTCGCGTGTGCGAGGATACCGGCACCGGGTCGCAGGCCGGATAGGTGTGTTGATTTGAACCGTTGGCTGCGCCGCGCAAAGCTGCAATGCTATCAGAGCGCGGGCGTCTTTTTGTGTAGGGGCTAAGATCATGGATCGCCGGACCTTTCTATTCCGCCTCTTGATCGGCGGAACGGCTGCAATGTCCCCGGGCTGGCGACCCGCCGAGGCGTCGTCGACCTTCCCGGGGATCCTGCTGATTGATGGCGTGACCCCAGGCACCTCACCATCGTTGCTGTTCTCTTACCTCGATCCGATCATCTCGCAGAACATCCCGGTCGGTATCGCGGTCAAGGTCGATGGCGAGGACGCTTCTGCTTTGGACGGGGGCGCTGAGTTGACGAGGCTCTTGGCAAGGTTGGTCGCCGACTATCCGGGTCTGGTCGACCTGGCGCTCGATCTGCCGAACCTCGCCGCGCGGCATCCCTACCTTCAAATGCGCGCAGCGAGCGAAGCGCGGAACCAGTTCGGGGAATTCCTGACGGCGGCTCTCGGCCGGGACACTCCGGCGGCGGTACCGCAGACAATCGTCACCGGGCTGCAGCAGGGCGAAGTCCCTGTCATCGAAGGACTGCGGACGGCGGGAATCCTGAATACCATACTGCTTCCGGACAGCGGAACGGCGCCGGAAATCTGGCGCAACAGCGATGGAACCCAGCAGATCAACGGTGGGTGGCGCCTGCCGCCGTCGCCCACCGGCGATGATCTTTCGGCGGTATTCGCCGAAGCGGCAGTACATGACGGGCCGGTTGTCTTTGCGGCCGCGTTTCCGGGCGATCCGTCGACGGGCGACGGGGACCTTTTCGCGCGCGGCTCGGTCATCGGTGATGCCTTCCGCAAAAACCTGGTCGCCAGCCGCAACTATCTGATCTTGCCGTCGGAGTTGCGGGTCAGGTCCGGTGAAGCGTTCGCGCGCAATCTGGTGGTTTGCATTCGGTCTGATAACACCGGCGCCACGCCCGGCTCGCTGCAGGCAAGGTTCACCGCTGCCGGCATACCATTTACGGAAATCGGGAATTCCCCGGCTGGCACACGACAGCAGACCGCCGACACCGCCACTGAGACGGCAACCGGGTGCGTAGTTGTCGCCGGGACGGACGGCAGCAGCTGGCAAGAGGCAAGACGCCTGGCGTTCGGCAGCGTTTCGAAGGGAACAGGGATCTTCACAGGCGGTATGACCGCCTGCGCGGCCGCGGAGCACTTGCAGAACAACTCCGATCCAGACGGGCGCCAGTCGGGCTTCGATGTCCTGGTCGATGTTTCGACAGGAGATGGAGGCTTTGCGGGGTTCGATGCGCACGGGGCCCTGCGGATAAACGCGTCCCTGGTGCTGGGCGGGCCCTATCCCGGACTTTCGGCGCAGACGCTGCGTCAGCGTATCCAGGCCGCAACGGCTGCCAGCGCCGATGCCCTCCTCGTGATCGACGCGGGTGGCTTCGGGGAAGCCAACGATGCAAGCGCCCTCGCCGAGGCGCTGCGCGCGCTTGGAGCGTCCGATGAATTCGACCTTCTGGACGTGCCACAGTTCATGTCGGCTATCTCTGTCACGAGCGAGCCGGCGCGTCTGTTGCGAACGGCCCGGCGCTGGCCGGCCCGGCCGGATGCGAACGGCGTCGGCGTCGCGGTACGGGATATGCTGATGGAGGACGCCGCGCGGGCATGGTCATACATCGAGCGAATGACCGACCCGAATACCGGCCTCGTGCCAGCGACGGCTTGGATGGAGGGCGACACGCTTCAAGCCTATCAGTTCAGCACCATGTGGGACACCGGGTCGTTGATCTTGGGCATCCTGAGCGCGCACAGCATCGGTCTTTTGACCGACGCCCAGTTCGACGAACGGATCCGCGCGGTACTGGGCGGTTTGGCAACCGGTGTCTTTGACGGGCTGCGGCTGCCGAAAGGACTGGCCTCTACGGATGGCAAGGCCCGCGGTGGCGACGATTACAATGCAAGCGACACGTCACGCCTTCTGACCGCGCTTCATCTGCTCAAGACCTATACCAAGTCGGACCTGGGGATCGCCGCCATTCTCAAGAGTTGGGACCTTGGAAAGACCATACGGGACGGCGTTCCCCTGACCGTCGGCGGAGGCCGGCTGGTGTCGGCGTACCGCTCGAACTACGCGGGATACATCGCAAGGGGCTTCGGTCTCTGGGGCTATCCGGTCAGGTCGCCCTATTCGGAGCCGCCACCGGGATCGTCCTTCGATCGCGGCGTTCACATCCTTCATGATGTCGCCGAGTTCGGCCCGGTCGGGACCGAGCCGCACCTTCTGGAAGCCGTCGAACTGGGCGCCTCCGACTTGGCAAGGGCCGCCTCGGAGGCGCTGTTCACCGCGCAGGTCGAAGAATACCTGTCGACTGGCAAACTCGTCTGCGTATCCGAAGGTCCCATCAACCGTGCGCCCTGGTTCGTGTACCAGGGCTTTCAGATCGGACCGGATGGCGGGCGTTGGACCGTCGAGACTCTGGATTCATCGCCGCGTTTTCGGACCAAGGGGTTCCTCCGGGCGATAGACATGCTGAACAGCAAGGCTGCTTTCCTTTGGAATGCATACCGACCTGGCGAATACAGCGACCTGCTGATCGAGCAAGTCCGCGAAAAGGCAAAGACCGAGTCGCTGGGATTCAGTCCGGGGGTCTTCTCGGTCACGGGAACACCGGACCAAGCCTACAGCGATATCAATACGAACGGCGTCATTCTTCAGGCCATTGCATATCGGCTGCACCGCGGCACACCTTGCGTTGACTGGAATTCGAAGACCTGACGATACGCGAGCGGTTTCTCCCTTCGACGTTCCGGCGACTGATTTGCCGTAATCCAGCATATGTGGCGTGATCTGAACAGCGCGTTTACTGTCCGTCGCGAATTCTCGGCTCGGGCCTTCGGTGTATCGTGATCATGATCGTTGACCTGCGAACCGGGTCCGTAGCGCCGAGGTACAATGCTGTACACAAGATCTCTGCTCCAGAGCTTCTGCGTCACCCCGGTAGAGAGAGCCTTGTCTATTTGATCCTGCGCCCGTCAAAAGCTCTCATCGGTCGTGGACCATCGAAGGGCACCGACAGTAGCGCTAAGCACCGAACTGTACGCCCACTCCGATTGCATTGGCACCTGAGCACTATTTGAGAAGAGAGAATTCTCCGTCAGCAGCCCCTTTCCCGTCAGCCTGGAAAGCTGCCCTCACCTGAATTCTTGTTCCGCATTTATCAAAGGTCCAAATCTCGGACCAACGGCCCTGCTTTAAGAGCCTTTTCGATGTGAAGACCACTTTTTCGTCTACATCGGTAACCTTGGTGTTGATGAGTTTGGTCTTCTGGCAGGAAGTGGGTTTCTGAATGAACGCCACCGTCGCCGCCATCTCCCAAGCCTGCACAGCCAGCGCGGGAGAGTACTTGGTGTACGAATTACCCGGCAGAACCTCGTCGATCTCTTTGAGTTGCTGTTCAAGAGTGTTGGCGGCCACAGGAAGCGCCAAGGTGATCGCGAAGATCACGAAGAAGCGTTGCAGAAGATCCACGGGCGACCGGAGTTGCTTTTTGGACAGCCACCGACTCGCAATTTTGACCGTCATGACGTCCCCTCCCTAAACTCCCTTGTTAGGTCAAGTATTCCGAAAACGCGATGTTTTCGTTGATCGAAGTCAAAACGGAGCCTCGTGTGGGGCTAGGAGAAAGCTCTAGTTGCCAATGGCAAAGGAGTCCGCAACTCGGTCATTACCCTGATTTCTGCGAATGTCCGCAGCTGTAAGAAGCAGCCATTGGCCGATCGCGATCCGTCCGTTCGTAAGCGAAAGTCGGCTTAAGCGGGCAGAGCAGACCTTCGTCAGAATGGGCTCGATGACCGAGTTGCGGACGAAGCCGCCATTCCAGGGAACGCGGTCAACTCTTCAAACGCCGCGTGCGTCCAGAGTTCGTGGAAGTATCTTGAGCGTGCGGGCACGGGACGGAGGACCTGACCCAGATCGCCAGCGGCCCTATCAGGCGCTCGCTCGCTCGGTATTGTCCGAAGGATTGAGGCGCGGGTGGGTTTCCTCGGCCAGCCAGAAAAGAATGAAGCCGGATACGAACATTGATATCGCAACAAACCAGAATGCTGGTTCTGCAGCACCCGTCAGGCTGGCGGCGAGGCCAAGCCCAAGCGCACCGATCGCATAGCCGAGGTCGCGCCAGAAGCGGTAGATGCCAATGGCCGATCCGCGCCAGGCCGGCGGTGTTATGTCGGCAACCGCCGCCGAGAGATTCGGATAGAGAAGGGCCATGCCGAAGCCTGCAACCCCGGCAGAGACCGACCACCAGAACGCGCCCGAGCCCATCACCACCATGGCCACGCCAGCGCCGCAGATCCACATGCCGAGCACGTTGGGCCAGAACCGACCGACATGATCTGAAAGCCGCCCGGTCAAGAGCTGCGAACCGCCCCAGACGAAGCCGTAGACGCCGACAATCCAGCCCACCTCGGTCAGGCTGGCGCCTCGACTCACGAGGAAGACAGGGAACAGCGCCCAGACCAGCGCATCGACGAACTTCTCGACAAGTCCGGCCTGGCTGATCGCGAATAGACGCCTGTCGCGCCAGCTCATCGTCGCGAAGACCTCACCTGTCTTGGGATGCTCGGAGACGCCTCGGGGGTAGCGCGGTGGGTTCTTCGGCGGCGCAGCCTTGTAAGCGGCACTCTCAGCCCGGGCCCATGGCAACGTGTCCTTAACCCAGACAACCGTCAGCACCAGCGCCGACAGCACCACGGCCATGCCGAAGGCTAGGAGGCCAGTCCGCGCACCCAGCCATTCCGCCGCATAGGCGGTGAGGATGCCGGCCAGCGCCACACCGACGTAGCCAGAGAACTCATTGAGACCCATCGTCAGCCCGCGCTCCTCGGCCCGGGTGATATCCAGCTTCGCGGTCTGAGTCATCGACCAGCAGAGTCCCTGATTCACGCCTAGGAGCATCGTCGCGGCCACGATCCAGACCCAGCCTTGTGCCGCCCAGATCATCACGGGGATTGGCAGCGCCACGACCCAACCCAAGAACAGCACGCGTTTGCGGCCAATCCGCTCAGACCAGCTCCCAGCGACGAAGTTCATCACCGCCTTCACCACTCCGAACGCTACGACGAAGGAAGTGAGCAGCAGGAAAGATCCTCGGTCGAGCCCGAATTCGCTTTCCGCCAAGGCCGGGACGACCGTGCGTGTCATGCCGATGGCGAACCCCACCAGCATCACCTGGATCAGCTGGTGTACGACCTGTTCGATGTTCGGGCGGATGCCGTGCCGAAGATCGCCTTTATTCATTCCAGGGGTTCCTTAGGCGTCATTCAGGGATAGCCTGCCAATAGCCTTACTTCCCACACGTCACACCTCAAAGCCTGAAACCAAATGATTCAAGGTCAGCGACCCAGCAGGCCCTCAACCTCATCGCGGTAAGTCTCAGATTCGGCAGCCATCCAATCTCTGAAATCGTTTTGCGTCTTGGAACGAGCCCGACCCCGTAACGAGACAAGCCGGTACGAGAACTCCGACCGCACCGCAGACTTGCCTCCAAAGGGCATGATCATCGAACCGTCGGCAAGAGCGGAAAAAGACTCAACCATTCCGCAAAGCACGATTCCCAGTCCTTCCCTTGCGCCCTTCAGACCGGAACTGAGGCGAGGAAACTCCGGAATGGTCCCTCTCTCTTCGTACTCAAGACCGAACTTCTTGCTCCAACGCGCCCAGTTCAGCCAACCGGGATCGGTGGTCTCTTCCTTGACGTGAATGAGTGGAACGCCGTCGAGCGACGTGGTGCTCTCCGAAAGGCAGTATTGAGCTGCAAACTCCGGAGTACAAATCGGCACCACGCATCCGTCAAAAAGGAACACACTCTCGTGTGTGTCATCAGGCTCCGGACCAAAACGGATGACAAAATCGAACTCCTCTGATCGCAAGTCGACGAGACGGTGTGTTGTGTCGATCCGTAAATCAAACTGATCGCAAATAGCGTAAAAGCTCGGCAGGCGCGGCGTCAGCCAGTACTCTGCGATTGCCAAGCTCGTCGAGATCGAAAGACGGTTGTCCAGAACGGGCTCTTTTAGCCTCTTAAGAACGGTGCTGATGGACCCAAAACCGGCCGTTAGCTCCGTTGCCACGCCAACGGCGGCCTCGGTAGGTAGCGCTCCGGAAGGTTTGCGAACGAACAACTGGCAACCAACGTATTCTTCAAGCCCACGGATTTGCTGCCCGACGGCTGCAGTTGTGACCCCAAGATCATCTGCGGCCAAGCGAAAGCTGCCAGTCCGTAATGCCGCCTCTAATGCGCGCAAGGCGCTGAGATGTGAGGTTCTCACCGTCTAGCCTAAAGTTCCACTTTATGCATGCAAAGAACAAATGACATGACACCGGGCGAAAATCAATTGAGCTTATATCTGTCGACGATGGACACGCTGCCAGGGTGATAGGTTTTCTACATGCTGTATGCGTTCGACCTAGTGTGGCGCAGGAGCACGGACCCCGCCCAAGCTCTGGGTCTTCCACTTCGTGTTCCGTTTGAGAAGCGACGAGAGATCAATTGAGAAAGGGAGTAAGAACCATGGGAATTCGTTTTATAGCCAGAGCTGGAAAAGCTGTCGGCGCAGCCGCTGCCTTTATTGTTGCGGGCGGAATGGCAACTTCGGCTTTTGCGGAGTCGAACGAAGAAAAAATCGCCAGAGCTATGTCGGCCGCACCCTCGGACATCAGCGAGAATGCGACCATCATGGACGTGGATGGGACGATCCTCAGAGAAGGCAGCAACGAGTGGGTATGCCTGCCAGGTGTCGGGCTTATCCCTGGCGACAAGCATCCAATGTGCAATGATCCTGTCTGGATGAAGTGGATGGCCGCCGTCGGGTCTGGAACTGAATTCTCCACTGATGTCGTGGGCGTTTCGTACATGCTTCAGGGCGATGCGATGGTGAACAACGACAACCCTATGGCAACAGATCCAAATGATGGAGGCGTGTGGGTACAGGACGGTCCACACTTGATGATGTTGTTTCCCAACAGGGACTTGGTTGCGAACCTGCCACGCGATCCCTTCGTCGGCGGCTCCTATGTCATGTGGGGCGACACCCCATTGTGGCATGTCATGGTCCCCGTCGAGGCCAAAGAAAACACCAACTGACGCTTTGCTACTGGACGGGAGAACACTATGTCGATCAAACACATCCAGGATTCAGTGAATGGCGTTATCGCCTACCTCAAAGAGAACCCCGATGAGGCAGTGAGCACCAGCCCACCCATCACAGCGGTCATGGAGAGTGGGTTGCGTTGCAGAGCCACGGGAGACAAGGGTCAGTCCGTAGTCACTGATATGCCGCAGGCGGTCGGCGGTGGCGGCTCAGCACCGTCGCCGGGCTGGTTATCTCGCGCAGCTCTGGCAACCTGTGACGCCACCAGAATTGCTCTGCGCGCGGCTGAACTGGGCATAGAGTTGGACACGCTCGAGGTCACAACTGATAGCGTGGATGACGACCGTGGACTCTTTGGTGTGGACCCCTCAGTTCGTGCTGGCTCTCTGAGCCTGCGGACAAGGGTGAAAATTGGCGCCGCGGGAGTTAGCGAAAAGGTTCTGTGGGAAATCGTTGACTACGCGGTCAGTCATTCCCCAGTCGCTGACGCATGCCGGCGTGAAACGCCCTCAACTTTAGAAGTCAAAATCACCTGACAGCTAATAAGGAGTGCAGCCCCATGAACACCCAAACTCATACCCGTGAAGGGGGCTGCACATGTGGTCATGTGCGCTATCAGGTGGTTTCAGAACCGATGATTGTTCATGGATGTCATTGCCGAGGTTGCCAAAAGAACTCCGGCTCTGCCTTCGCAGTAAATGCGCTCTTTGAGGCCGATCGCGTTACGGTTGTTTCAGGTACAGTAGAGGAAATTGCGGTTCCGACGCCGAGTGGAACCGGTCAAGATATTACCCGCTGCACTAAATGCAAAGTTGCTGTTTGGAGCAACTACAACATGGGCGGTCTGCGTAAACATATTCGTTTCATTCGTGTCGGCACCCTTGATGATCCTGACCAGTTCCCGCCGGATGTGCACATATATACCTCCTCGAAACAGCCCTGGGTCATTTTGCCATCGGCCGATCGTAGGGTAAGCGAATTCTATGAGTTCGCGGAGACTTGGTCGCCAGCGAGTCTGGAGCGTCTTTCTAAGATTGAAGCGACAGCTGGAATCAAGATTTCCTGAATAAGCAGACTATACTGCAGTCGGAACCAATGTCCGCTCGGGGCTGATTGTGATGAAAAACTCTACTTGAGCGGCGCGTCTTCGGCTGATTCACTTCTCCTGAGGCAAGGGAGAAGTGGCGATGATGGGACCGAGGCAGTTAGCACAGGGCGCGCTGTTCTACGAGTTCTCGATCGAGGATCACGTGCCGCCGGATCATCTGTTGAGAACCATGGACCGGTTCGTCGATCTCGGTGATGCCCTCAGCAGCAAGGGTACTTCAGCTGGCTTAACCGGGGGCTTACTGAGCCCCTGACCCTTTGCGACGACCTCAACATCCATTCTTGATTTGTATCAATGCAACTTGAGAAAGATCGTACACAGTCAATAGCTAGAATATGGGGGAAGTGCCAATGAATGCGGTGAAATTCTCTGCCTTGACGGCTGTTTTCGCTTTGCTTGCGGGCTGTGACGGGCCTGGAAACGCGGGTTTTGGAACGCAAAGGCTGATTGGTCCCGGAGCGACTCTTGCAGAGGCAGAAACGGCATTCACCGAACTTGAGACTCGTGTCCTTGACGTCAAGTTGACCGAAGGCAATACGCAATACACGAATCTTCCGACAGAAACTGTCGGGTATCGGGGGATCATTAGCGGTGGACCGGGAGCTGACGGCACTGGTGACTTTACTCACTATGCAGATTTGAGTTTGAGCACTGACTTCAACGATGTGACTGGTTCGGTGACCAATTTCACTACGGATGTGGTCGGTTTTGAGAATCCAACAGGCACCATCGATATTACAGGCACTGTCTCTGACGGGGCACCGGTGGCAGTCATCAACTTCAGCGGCTCCGGCGCCCTGATCGGAACTGGTGTTGAAGCGGACTACACCATGTCTACAACAAGCGGCAACTTCTTGGGAAGCGATGGCTCTGCCCTTGAAGGTAGCCAAGAATCTGACTTCGATTGGACGTTCGGTCGAGTTGGTACAGATATTTCAGACGGCGACTGGTACGCCGAACGCTAAGGCTGCTGTACCCTTATCAACGGTCTGAGTTCTAAACACGACAAGTATGTTGGCTCCGTCCAACTCACCACCGACCTCGCCAAAGCGCATACCGCTGGACCGTCGACGGGCTAAACCGCTCGCCATTGAACGTATGGTTGAGAGAAATGATTACCACGTCTGCCAAGAGCTGTGGCTGAACCAAGGCATAGCTAACCCTAGGTTTCTTCAGTCGACCTTTAGACTGTCTGCCGGAAAGAGACCTGTGGAGATTTCAGGTACACACAAGCGGAAGGGACACAGGACTTCGGAAATTCGATGAAGGGACCCAGTCGAAATCTCGACTGCCAAGTTCGAAATCCGGGATACGGGCAAGCAGTCGGCTTACGGCGATTCCCGTTACCATCCGGGCAAATCCGCTTCCGATGCAAAAGTGCTTTCCGGTCCCAAACCCGAGGTGCCCACGCGGGTTTCGATCGATATCGAAGACATCGGCATTCGGAAACTTTCGCTCATCACGATTTGTCGACCCATAGGCCAATACCACCGTTTCACCTGGGTGGATCAGCTGTCCGTGGAGTTCAACGCTCTTCGTTGCCGTGCGCCTGAAGCGCTGGGCTGAAGTGTTGAACCTTAGCGACTCCTCGATGGCTTGCGGCAGAAGGCTGAGGTCCGAGGCAATGCGACGCCGACTGTCGGCGTGATCTGCCAGGTTAAGCGCGAAGATGCTCATGAAGCTGGAGAGGGACTCGACACCGGCCACCACGAACATCGTTGTGGAAAGCATCACTTCCCGGTCCGTCAGTTTTTCTCCGTCAACTTCGGCTTCGGCAAGCGCAGTGATCAGGTCATTGGCCGGGCGCCTGCGTCGCTCCGCGATCTCGTCTGCCAGGAAATCTGTCAACTCAGCGAAAGCCTCGTTGAGCTGAGGGTTTCTGCCCCGCGCCTCTTTGTCCGTGGATATTGAAAGCACCACCTTGTGACGGGTCTCTGCAGGATCGCGTTCTGGCAAACCCAGAAGAGCGAAAATCGTTTTCACAGTCACTTGGCTCGAGAAATCGGCGACGAAGTCGAAGCCATCCATGCCTGCGAGTAGGTTGATCGTCGCATCCACGATCGCCTCCGTTCGCGGGGCAAGCTCTTCTACCGCTTTGCGGGTGAATGCACTCTGCGCAAGCGATCTCAGACGATCATGGTGCGGCGGATCGGTCGTTCCAAGCGTACCACCCGAGCGCCCTGGTATCTCGTCGATAAGGTTCCCGCGAAGGGACGAGAATGTCTCCCAATCCTGGGCGGCTTTGGCTACGTCCTCGTATCGCGACAAGATCCAAAGGCCGGCGCTGTCGCTCCAATAGCAGGGCGCTTTTTCCCGCAACTTCGCGTATCCGGGAAACGGATCCGCGTCGATTTCATGCGAATAGAGCTCAAACAGTTCCCCCATCCTTGGAACTCCTTTTTTCTGATGCACTAAAGTCTAGCACGTGACATTGGCATCCCAGAAATTGCTAGAAAGCCAGCGTCCCATTTGTCGGCTCAATGATCAAAGAGCAATTATAGCCGATCAGATGCCGCACTCCGCAATTCACAGCGGACAAAACCGAATGCTTTGACTCTCTACTGGAGTAGTGAACGGCTCCTTCGTCCGCGATGCGGTCATCGAGCTCATTCTGACGAAGGTCTGCTCTGCCCGCTCAAGCTGACTTTCGCTTACGAACGGACGGATCGCGATCGGCCAATGGCGGCTTCTTACAGCTGCGTACATTCGCAGAAATCAGGGTAGTGACCGAGTTGCGGGACAAAGGCGACTTTGGCGATGGTCATAATCCTGACCACCGTAACCCTTTTGTCAGATGGCCGCGCTCGGTCGGTGTCCCACATTTGAAGGACATACAAACACGAGGGCTTCCAGGATGCTTCTGTGCATCCATAGAAACGGAAGCCTGTTATGAACAATATCCTTTCCTGCTCTGCCGGATGCGTTCTAGCGCTGGTTGGCTCAGCTGCCTCAAGCCAATCAACAGAATTGGACCCGTTGGAAGTAGATCTGGAATTGGTACTCGCCGCGGATCGATCCGGCTCGATGTCGGCCGACCTTCGCTCGAGTCAGCGACTTGGGTTTGCTGCTGCCTTCCGCGATCGCGAACTTCAGCGCGCCATAGTTTCCGGACCCATCGGCAAAATCGCCGTTCTGTACTTCGAATGGTCGGATCGGGCTGATCAGGAAGTGATCATTCCCTGGACCGTGCTCGCGTCCGCTGAGGACATGAATGCATTCGCGAATACTCTGCAACATGCGGCCATTGCGTCAGACGGTGGGGAGACTTCGATCTCGGCTGCAATGATGTTCGCGGTCGAAGAACTGGAGACCAACAGGTTTTCCTCGTATCGTCGGGTCGTCGACATTTCGGGAAACGGGCGCAACAGCAGCGGTCAGCCGGTTGAAATCGGTCTGCGCGCGCTGCGTGCAGTGGGTGCGACGGTCAACGGTCTTGCATTGCCAGAGACGACGTATGGAAACGCGGGGCCCTATGATAAGCTTTTCACTGGCTTCGATGGTCCCATAGAAGACTACTACCGGCGCGAAGTCATCGGCGGACCCGGCGCATTCGCGATCGTTGTCGATCCTGACAACGGTTTTGCCGATGAGATCCTGCGCAAGCTGGTTCTGGAGGTGGCATGGAACGGAAGCACGAACGACTTCCATGGAAGGAAGCCCGCAACCATGATGACGACCGAAACGCCATCATTTCGGTGATCGAGGAGGAATCGTCAGCCTGGATACGTGGGGACGTCGCGGCCTGGAAAGCATGCTGGGTCCAGGATAACCATGCGCAACACATCAATGCACGCCCATCGGTCGGCGCGAGGATGCTTCGCGGCTTTGACGCCATCGCAACCTACATGGTCCCATTTATCGAAGATCGTGCCCAAGAAGTTGGTGTCGCCCCGACAGTCCAGCGCGAGGATTGGCGTATCACCATCGGAAAAGACATGGCTTGGGCCACCTTCGACCAGCTTGTCCCGATGGATGCAGGCCCAAACGCCGCGCCGGGCCGCCACAATCATTTGAGGATTCTTGAAAAACACGACGGCAAATGGAAGATCGCTGCGATATTCCACATTCCCAATCGCATCGGATACTACACGACGCCCTGGGTCCGCGTGGATCAGAGCGGAGTCATTCTGGAGGTGGGCGCGCAAGCCGACGAAGCGCTACGTAGCCACGCATCGCTACAGCGGGTCGGATCGAGATTATGCGCCCGGAATTCTGCGGATTCGGAGAAACTCCGGGATGCTCTGGCCGAGGCGGATGATCTGATACGAAATAGGACTGGGAGACCACCGGTAGCACTGATGCTACAAGGCGAAGACCTGACATCGCTTTCGATTTGCTGGATTACCGTCGCAGACATGATGACAGTTGTTCTTCTCGGCGACGACCGGTTGCTGACCTCCACGATACGTCGTGCTGGCGAGGTCTATGGGCTCAGCCCGAAACAGCTTCAGGTAGCGGAAGCGATAGCACGAGGGATGGACTTGAGCAGCGCCGCGGAGTTCCTTGGCGTCCGGCCGAATACGGTCCGAACACACGTACGTCGCATGTTTGAGCGCTTGAACGTGACCAGTCAGCCTGCGCTGATCCGAACCCTCCTCAGCACCCGTCCTCCTCATCCGTAGGACATAACCCAAACAAATGTCTGGTCAGTCCGTTTCGCCCTCAAGTTCCAGTTCTATAGAACCTATTCATTCGCCAAATGATTTTAGGGCCTGCAGAAAAGTAAAATCGCATCCTTCGTCTGCCTGGGTGACTTCAGACGCATATAACCGGTCGTATCCGCGACGCTCATTCGGCGGCACGACAGGGGAAACCCAGTCCTTTTTCCTTCTCTCGAGCTCGGACGCGTCGACCAGCAATTCGATACTCTTCTCCTTCACCGAAAGGCGGATTCGATCCCCTGTCCGCACCAGCGCCAGCGGACCGCCCACGGCAGCCTCTGGCGCGACATGCAGGACGATCGTTCCGAAGGCAGTGCCGGACATGCGGGCGTCCGAGATCCGCACCATGTCCTTGACGCCAGTTGAACTGAGCTTTTTTGGAATGGGGAGATAGCCGGCCTCCGGCATGCCAGACGCGCTTCGCGGTCCTGCGTTCTGTAGGATCATAAAATCGTCACCCTTGATATCGAGGTCCGGGTCGTCAATTCGAGTTGCCAAGTCCTCCAAAGAGGAGAATACGACAGCACGACCTTCCTTCTCGAAGAGCTGTGGATCAGCTGCGGCGCGTTTCAGAATCGCTCCACGCGGCGCTAGATTTCCGAAGAGAGCGACCAGCCCCCCTTCATTGTCGAGAGGTGCGTCCGCGCTAGCAATGACTCGTCTGTCGATAAATCCAGGATCCTTCTCCAGACGGTCGCCAAGTGTCTCGCCTGAGACACCAATGGTATCTAGGTGTAGGAGAGGCCTCAGTTCGCGCAAAACCGCGCCGACACCGCCGGCGAAGTAGAAGTCCTCCATGTAATGCGCGCCGACGGGCTTCAGATTGACGAGCACAGGCGTCGTGTCGGAGAGTTCGTTCAACCGTTCAAGGGACACGTTTACACCGGCCCTTCCGGCTATCGCCATCAAGTGAATGATGGCATTGGTCGAACCGCTGAGAGCGAGCAACACCCTCAGGGCGTTCTCTATCGACTTTTCGGTGATTACCTCGCTCGGTCGAATTGGCGCGTCGATCATTCGGGCCGCGGCAAGCCCCGAAGCTTCGGCCGCGCGAAGCCGGTCGGCATGAACGGCGGGAATCGCCGCCGTTCCTGGAAGCGCCATTCCGAGGGTCTCGGCAATGCAGGCCATCGTTGATGCCGTGCCCATCACCGCACAGGTTCCAGCAGTGGTGGCGAGCCGGCCTTCGATTTCATTGATCTTGTCGGTCGATATTTCGCCGGCTCGGTACTTGCCCCAAAACCTGCGACAGTCCGTGCAGGCGCCCAGGCGTTCCTCACCGTAGCGTGAAGTCATCATCGGGCCGGCCACAAGTTGAACTGCAGGTAAATCCGCCGAAGTAGCCCCCATCAATTGCGCCGGAACAGTCTTGTCGCAGCCACCGATGAGGACAACGGCGTCCATCGGCTGCGCGCGAATCATTTCTTCAGTGTCCATGGACATTAGGTTGCGAAACTTCAGGCTGGTGGGGTTCAGGAATACCTCGCCAAGCGAAATCGTCGGAAACTCGATGGGCAAGCCGCCCCCGAGAAGGACGCCCCGCTTCACAGCATCAACGAGTTCTGGGAAATGCCGGTGACAATTGTTGAAACCCGAGAAGCTGTTGGCGATCCCCACGATCGGCTTCCTCAGGACTTCTCGAGAATAGCCCATTGAGGCCGCGAATGAATTTCGGAGATAGACCGAGAAATCGCGGTCCCCGTAATTGGTCAGTCCTTTGGCCAGACCCTGTATTTTTTCATCTGTCATGATGGCTGGCCTATTCTGACGGTTCCGGTTTGATTGTTAGTGGATCGGCGGCTTGGTTTCCATTGGTATGATAGTTTCAGGTGCAGGCCGGCGTAGAAATGCGGGCCTTCGTGCCCAACCTCGACGGGCACCTCGCAGCCAGCGCTCCTGCGCTTGTGCAGGTTGGACTGACCATTTGTATAAAACTTGCCGCGGCCGGCGCTTCGTTCCTGTGCCACCCGCTTCGCAACCATTTCAAGCAGAGTCGCCACGTCGCCAGCCCGCTGGAGCACTACAATGCCGGGCTGATTCCGATAATACCGCTCCCTCCAGTAAGAAGCCGCGCGAGCTGCCTCGATACTCGCGCTTGCACCAGTAACCACGAAGCGCTGATTGCTGACATTGGCGATCTTTGAGACGGCCCAAACCGGACATTCAGGGTCGTCGGGCCGGCTGCAACGCAGATTCTGCAATGCAAACGTTGCTTGCTCCTGCTGCCCTGATCTGACGTGGAAGTCTTCCCAACGGATTTCTCAGACACCGCTAGCGGCAGGCGTCTCGAACCCGCCGCAGGTTCTTCAGGGCATCAGCTGTCCGCCATTCACTTCGATGACCTGACCGATCACGTATCCCGACAATGCCTCGGACGCGAGGAACAGGTAGGCGCCGACGCAATCCTCGGCGACGCCGGCGCGGCCTTGCGGGATCGTCGCGACCATCGCCTTCATCTGCTCATTGGTCGAATAGCGCTCGTGGAAGGGCGTCGCGATAACGCCGGGGGCCACAGCGTTCACGCGGATGCGGTGACCGATCCACTCCTTCGCCATCCCTCGCGTGACATTCGAGACGAACGCCTTCGATGAGCCGTAAAGCCCGGCGCCATTGCCTGCGCCGTTTCGCGCGGCGATCGATGTCGTGTTGATGATGAAGCCGCCCTGTTTTTTAAGGTGCGGAAATGCCGCCTTTGACGCCACGACGATGGAGCGGGCGTTTAGGTCCATCACGCGGTCATAATCCTCGTCGGTCGCTTCGGCATAAGGCACGCGCTTGATCATGCCGCCGGCGTTGTTGATGAGCCCGTCTAGACCGCCCAACGTCTGAGCCGCTTCCTCGACCGCGGCGGCCAGGGCGGAGCTGTTGGACGCGTCGGCGCGGATCAGAATCGCCGCACCGCCCGCGTCCTCGATGTCCTGCACCACCTTCTGGGCGGCGTCCTTGCTGCAATTGTAGTGTACCCCGACTTTTGCACCCTGCGCGGCGAAGGCTCGGGCGAGCGCCGCGCCGATTCCAGTCGATGCGCCGGTGATCAAGACACGTTTTCCATTGAGGTCGGTCAGGTTGCCAAATGATTGAGTCACGCTCTTCTTCCCCTTGATCCGCCGGGATCGGCCGATTTTTCAAGCGTTCTTTTACTCAGGAGTTGCGTGACATTTCAACTTGGCTTCATATTCAACAAGTAACCGGACGAGAACAAACGCCGGTTCATGGGAGGATGATATGAAGAAATTTGCTGCCGCGGTATGTGCCGCGCTCATCTCTGGTGTGTCCTGCGCATCGGCCACCGAGCTCGTCGGTGCCGTTCAATTCGACGAAAACCACGCCTTCACGAAAGCTCTGCGCGAGTTCGAACGTGTCGCAGGAGAATGCTCGGGTGGGTCGCTGACATTCGACCTGCACCTGAATTCGGAGCTTGGCCTGGAGAAGGACTATTTCGAAAACATGAGCCAGGGCATCGCGGTGGATTATGCCATTGTAAGCCCGTCCCACATGTCGACCTTCAGCCAAAAGGCGCCGCTGATGGACATGCCGTTCCTGTTTCGCGATCTGGATCATTGGAACGCGGTGATGGAGCAGGACGCCCTTGCTCCCTTGGCCGAGGACGTGCTTCAACAAGCCAACGTGCGGCTGATCGGATATGCCGGCGGCGGGACGCGGAACCTAATCGTCAACAAGCCCATTACCAACATGGCCGAGCTGGAAGGCCTGCCGATGCGTGTCATGGGCGCGCCGATCCAGACGCGCATCTTCGAGGCGATCAAGGCCGCCCCATCGGTCATCGCTTATGACGAGGTCTACAACGCGATCCAGACCGGCGTGATCGACGCTGCCGAGAACGAGGCTGCTGGTATCGAGCAGATGAAGTTCTATGAGGTCGGGCCGGAAATCTCGCTGACAAAGCATGCGATCACCGTGCGACCCATCGCCTTCTCGAACGCGACCTTCGAGCGTCTCACGCCCGAAGAGCAGGCCTGTGTTCTTGAAGCGGGAAAAGCCGGTGGCAAGCTGGGCCGCGACATCGAAAGCGGTCAGGACACCGAGAAGCTGATGCGGATGGAATCCGAGGGGCTTCTGAAGACTCACGAGTTCACCGAGCGTGACAAGCTTCTGGAGCTCGCCGGGCCGGTGAAGGCCGCTTATGCCGAGGAACTGGGCGCGACGGACGTGCTTCAGTCGATCGAAGCGGTCAAGTAAATCAAGACGGGGCTTCCGCGCGCCAGGTGCCGAAGCCCCGTTTTCCGCAACTTACTGCGAGAGACGCCATGCGCGGCCTTCTAGAAGGTTATTATCGCCTTCTGAAAATACTTCTGACTGTGTTGATGGGTGCCTTGATCGTGCCTGTCACGATGCAGATCCTGAGCCGATATACCGGCCTGATCCCGCGGTACATCTGGACGGAGGAGATCGCGCGGTTCTGTTTCGTCTGGATCATCCTGATCGGCGCGATGATCGCCGTCCGAGACGGGACGCATTTCGATGTGGACGTTCTTCCGCACAGTGCCGATCGGCACGTCGAGTTCGGCTTCAAGTTTTTCGTGAATCTCGCCGTCCTTATCATGGCGCTGTCGTTCATGTGGTGGGGGTGGGATTTCTACATCCTGGGTTCACGCCAGAGGTCCGAGATATTCGGGCTTCCGATGTGGATGATCTACGTCGCTTGGCCATTGGCGGGGGCGACCTGGACGCTTTTCATCATCGAACGCATCTACGACGACATCCGAGAATTGAGAAAGGGAGACGCCGATGGGACCGGTTGAAGTCGCGGCGATCCTCTTCGGCACGTTTGGCATCTTGGTTTTCCTACGGGTTCCGGTCGCCTTTGCCTTGGGTCTTGCGGTCGTGCCTGTCTTCTTCATTGATGATAGGTTAACGCCGGTCCTGCTGATGCGCGAAATGTTTAAGAGTTACAACGCGTTCGTGCTTCTGGCAGTACCGTTCTTCCTGCTCGCCGCGAACCTGATGAATTCCGCCGGGATCACCGACCGCCTGATCCGCCTAGCCCGTTCCCTGGTCGGTCACCTTCCCGGCGGGTTGGGGCACGTCAATGTCGTCGTGTCGATGCTGTTCGCGGGTATCTCGGGGTCATCCACTGCAGATGCCGCGGGCATCGGGTCTCTTCTGATCCCTCAGATGAAAAAGGAAGGATACGATTCCTCCTTCGCTGTCGCCATCACGGCCTGTTCGAGCGTCATGGGCGTCATCATCCCGCCCTCAATCCTTATGGTGGTCTGGGGTGGATTGATGTCGGTCTCCATTGGCGGCCTGTTCCTGGCAGGCGTGGTACCCGGCATCCTGATCGCCGGGTCACAGATGATCACCGTCTATATCTACGCCAAGCGGCGTGGCTATCCGCTGCACGCCCGCTCGACCTTGATGGCTCTGTTGATCGCGGCAGCCGGGGCCTCGTTGGCCCTGATGACGCCTATCATTATAGTGGGTGGTATCGTCGGCGGGTTCTTCACCCCGACCGAGGCATCGGTCGTCGCAGTCATCTATTCGCTGTTCTTGGGCGTCTTCGTCTACCGTTCGATTACGCCGGCGCAACTGCCGCAAGTGCTGTACGACAGCGCGCGCTTCGCGGCGATCACGCTGTTCTGCATCGGCACCGCCTCGGCCTTTGGCTGGTGCCTGGCCTATTTCAAGATTCCCGCCGCCCTGGTGGATCAGATCGACCAGATGGGCCTCGGCATCATCGGAACCGGCATCATGGCGGCGCTGGCTTTCCTGCTGATCGGAATGTTTATCGATGCCATTCCGGCAATCATCATCCTGGGCACAGTTCTTTTCCCCGTCACACAGCACGTGGGTATGCACCCCATCCACTTCGCGATCATCGGCGTGATCAGCTTGGCTTTCGGTCTGGTGACCCCACCTTATGGGCTGTGTCTGCTGATTGCCTCGGCGATCGGGGGGATACGGCTGATAGATGCATTGCGTGACGTGGCCGTGATATTGCTGCCGATGCTTGTGGTCCTTCTGATCATAATCGTCTTTCCAGACCTGATCCTGGCGCTGCCGCGTTGGCTTATGCCGAATTTCGTGCGCTAACGACCGCTCGAGTAGCATTTTTTTGATGGGCGTGGCGAACCGATTTCGGGACGCACTCCCTCAATGCGGATATGACATCTGTGCGTTCTTTGGCACGCATTCTAACCACAAAAGAATAGGGATTTTGCTCCAGTCGGTCGACGGCACTCATGTCTCTCCCGATCCGAAAGGTTTCGGAACAGCCCAGGGATTGAGCAGTGAAATTCTGGGTTTCTGTCCGTCATAAACGTCCGCTTTTGCAGTCGCGACGGTTTCTGCTTGCGCCAGCGGTGAATGACGGGAATCCGCCCTTTTTCACTACGGCAGGGAAGCGACCAAAGAGGTCGCTTCCGGGCTCTAGGCGGTCATCCGAGGCTTCTTGTCAGATGTCCACTTTGGCGTGGTTAGTCGACACCAGCGTGGCCATTGGCAAGGTCAGGTGTGCGGACCAAGCGGCCATTTCGGCCCGAATGATCGATGGCAGCTTTCGGCTTGCAGTAGGTGCGGCCAAGAGCCCCGCGTAGGAGAAGATGCGTTCGCTGTTCCGTGTGCCAACGCTCGTTTTTGCGGACGGACACTGCAGTTGGCACCGGTGGCCATTTTTCTTGAAAAAAACATAAGACTTTCGAATTCTGTTAGTATTTTCTGGTGCTGTCATTTCTCTGCTGCCACAATAAAGCTCCGGGTCATTGAAAGCCAAATCAGGGTAGAATTCGTTGTCATCCTTCCGCTTCGGCGATTTCCTCCTGTCGACGGAAGAACGCAAGCTGTCGCGCAACGGCATCGAATTGCCTCTGGGCGCCAGGGCTTTCGACATGCTCCGCTTCATGGTCGAGAACCGACATCGCGTCCTGACCAAGGCAGAGATACTCGACGCCGTTTGGCCGGATATCGCGGTTGAGGAAAGCAACCTGACCGTTCAAGTCTCGGCACTGCGAAAGGTGCTCGGACCCAAGGCGCTGGCAACGATACCTGGCCGGGGCTATCAGTTCGTCCTCTCTGTAGCGGAGAAAACGCTTGCCCCTGTTCCTGGCTCCGACAATCGCGATACCGTCTTCTCCGAGGTCCTTGTACTCCCCTTCACCAACAGCTCGAACGATCCCGATCAGGAGTATTTCGCCGACGGGATCACCGAGGATATCATCACCGACCTCTCCAAGGTCGCGGCACTGTCTGTTGTCGCCCGCAACACGGCCTTCACTTTCAAGGGTCGCGCCGTCAATGTCGCGCAAACAGCGCAGGACATGAAGCTGACCCATGTGGTCGAGGGCAGCGTCCGGAAATCAGGCAATAGGATTCGCATCAATGCCCAGCTTGTAGATGGCGCGACGGGGCGTCCGGTCTGGGCGGAGCGCTTCGATCGCGATCTGGCCGACATCTTCGATCTTCAGGATCAGATCACCGAAGCCATCGTCGCCGCGCTCAAGGTAAGGCTTGTCCCGGCCGAGCGCGTGGCAATCCAGTCGCGCCCAACCGACAACCCCGAAGCCTACGAACTCTATCTCCAGGCGCGCTACCATCACACGCGTCTTGACAGGCGCAACTTTGAGATTGCTAGCCGCCTCGCTCAAAAGGCGCTTGATATCGACCCCGATTTCGGCCTCGCATGGGCGCTTTTGGCTATCAGTCTGACGGGGCTCTATGGCCTTTCAGGCTCGACCGAACATGGCCGTGAGGCGGCCGAGCGTGCGCTCGCACTGAATCCCGACTTGGCAGAGGCGCTTGCGGCAAAGGCCTTCGTTCTGGCCGGTCTTGGTCGCTTCGACGAGGCTTTCGAGCTTCATGAACGCTCGCTTCAACTGGACCCGAATTCCTACGATGTTCGCTTTCTCTATGGGCGAACCTGTTTTCAGAAAGGACGGCACGAAGAAGCCATTTTGCACTGGGAACGCGCAGCCGAACTTTCGGAAGCGGATTTGGCGGCAACCTCCCACATCGCCATGTGCTACAAAGCAACAGGCCAGCATGAAAAGGTGCTGGACACAGCCCGCCGTACGCTCGTGCGAGCGGAACGCGTGCTTGCAGAGAACTCATCGGATTCCTATGCATTGATCACCGGTGTCAGTGCGCTTGCAAAACTGGGCGAAGCCGAACGCACCAAGCAATGGTCCCTGCGGGTCAAGGCCGTTGATCCCGATGATCCAAGCATCGACTACAACATCGCTTGCGCCATGGCACTGCTCGGTGAAACGGAGGCCGCACTCGATGCGCTCGAAGCCTGCCTGCCGCAGGTCGACCCCGTCACATTCTCAGTCTGGATTAAACAGGACAACGACCTCGACGCCCTGCGCGATCTTCGTCGCTTCCAGTGCCTCGTTCGCGACCTTGATGCGCGTGCGGCCGCCGCAATGGCGTGACCGCGCGACCCAGCCCTTTGTGTTCGGGGCATCGCGGCGTGTGGCTGCCTTCAAACCATAGACGTCCTCAAAGAATCTGCCGGCCATTGGGAACCTTTCCGAAGTTTTTGGAACAGTTCGGGCCGTTTCAGGACATTCACCCTTCTGACTGCCAGCCTGGCTTCACCAACCGACCATTCCGGCAGGTTCTTCAGAAGGAATCCAGACATGACCGATCTTTCGGCACCGCTGCGGACCCGCGCACCAAAGTCGCTGCTAGCACGCGCCCTCCGTCTTCCATTGACGCTCATGAAGTCTCTCTTAGGACGGCGCCCCGACTCCGATGTCGACCTTCGCCACGCCAATGAGTATTTCCTTCGAGATATCGGCCTGCGTCGTTGAAATGATGCCGCGCCAATTGCTGCTATCGGAAGGTTGTTGCAATCGAAGCAGCGAGGCACTGCCAAAAGCCCTCCTTTTTCTAAAGCGGAACAGGGCAGAAGTTTCGGCCGCGATGTGGTCAGTTGCTCGAAACCGTGCATTCGCCGCGAGACAGAAACCCGTCAAGTTGGGCTCGAGGCTGTCGTTCGCTGCGTCCCGCCCGAATGTCCGCTGCCGGCCCGATAAGCCTCTGAACCGCGTCGAGTTTGCCGGAGGCTCCAACTCATGATTAGGATTGAGCATCATGACAAAGACAACGAACAAGTATTCGCCAGAAGTGCGCGAACGTGCTGTGCGGATGGTATTGGATGGCGCGGGACAGCATTAAAGCCGTTGGGCGGCCTCATTCAGCCAGGTGGCAGGCCACCACCGTCCCATCGATCCGGCGGGTCTTTGGCCTTTCGCTCCGGCAGATATCGGTGGCCAGCGGGCACCTTGGATGAAACGCGCATCCCGAAGGCGGATTGATCGGGTCCGGAATCTCGCCCTTCGGCGGGTCCACCTCACGACCGAAAGCGTCCATGCGCGGCGCGGCGTCCAGAAGCATGCGCGTATAGGGATGCTTGGGCGCCTCGAACAGCGCGGCCGGATCCGCCTCCTCGACAAGGCGCCCCAGGTACAGAACGCCGATGCGGTCCGCCATGTGCCGCACAACGGTCAGATCATGGGTGATCAGCAGATAGGTCAGGCCCAACTCATCCTTCAGGTCGCTCATCAGGTTCAGAACCTGCGCCTGAACCGAGACATCCAGTGCCGATGTCGGCTCATCGCAGACGATCAGCCGCGGCCGCGACGCCAGCGCTCGGGCAATGCAAATTCGCTGCCGCTGGCCGCCCGAGAACTCGTGCGGGAACTTGCCGGCATCCGCTGGATGCAAGCCGACCTGCTGCAGCAGCCGCTCGGCCAGACCCTCCGTGTCGCCACCCCGGAACGCGACCGGCTCGACGATGATGTCCCGGACGCGCCAGCGCGGGTTCAGCGAGGCATAAGGGTCCTGGAAGATCATCTGGATGTTCGAGCGCACATCGGCGACCCGCCCGGAATCCGCTTCGGTCGCGATATTGACGCCCTGGACCTCGATCGCGCCTCCGGTCGGTCGCAGCAGTCCAACGACCATCCGCCCTATCGTCGACTTGCCAGACCCGCTTTCGCCCACAAGCGCATAGGTCGTGCGCTCCTCGATCTCGAAACTCACATCCGAAACGGCTGTCAGCAATGCCTTGCCGCGCCGCTCCAGAACCCGGTTGAGCCAGGGTTTCGAGACATCGAACACACGCGTCAGCCCCTTGATCGAAACGTAAGAACTCACCCTGCCGCCTCCGCCACCATCGGGAACCAACAGGCCGCCCGCCCCTCGCCCTTCACGGGGCACGGCGCATGCCGGCACTTGTCCTGGGCGCGCGGGCAGCGCGGATGAAACGCGCACCCCTCCGGCAGCTGCGTAAGGCGGGGCATCGAGCCGGGAATTTGGTGCAGCCGCCGTTGCCCAAGCGATGCCAGCGGCGTCGAGGCCATCAGCCCATGAGTATAAGGATGCTCCGGCGCCGTCAGAACCTCGCGAACCGGACCAAGTTCCGCCAGCCGCCCGGCATACATCACCGCCACCCTGTCCGCCGCCTCGGCGATGACGCCCATGTCGTGGGTGATCAGCATCACCGCCGTTCCCCGATCGCGGCAGAGTCGTTTCAGAAGCGCGATGATCTGCGCCTGCACCGAGACATCCAGCGCCGTGGTCGGCTCATCCGCGATCACAAGGCTGGGCTCCGCGCAAAGCGCCAGCGCGATCACAACCCGCTGCCGCATGCCACCCGAGAACTCGTGCGGATAGCTGTCGATCCTCTCCGCCGCGCCCGGAATCCCGACCTCTTCCAGAGCTGCAACCGCCCGGCGCTCTGCCTCCTTCTGGGAAATGGGGAGATGCGTCAGCATCGTCTCCGCCAGTTGATCCCCGATGGTCAAAAGAGGGTTGAGCGAGGTCAGCGGATCCTGAAAGATCATGCCGATCTCCTTGCCACGAAGCCGCCGCATCGCCTCGCCTTCCAGCGGATCGATGCGTTTGCCGTTCAGCCAGATCTCACCGCCCGAGATATGCGCAGGCGGGTTCAAGAGCCCGATCACCGCATTCCCGGCCATCGACTTGCCCGCGCCGCTCTCGCCGACAACGCCCAGGGTTTCCCCCCTTCCGATGTCGTAGGTTACGCCGTCCACGGGTTTCACGATGCCTTGCCGCGTCGGAATCTCGACCGTAAGGCCTCGAATGGAGAGGACGGGTCCGGTCATCTCAGCCTCGGATTCAAAGCATCCCGCAACCAATCCCCCAGCAGGTTCACAGACAGAGCCAATGCCAGAAGCGTGCAGGCCGGGAAGAACAGGATCCACCACTCGCCCGAGAACAGGAAACCCTGCCCGATCCGGATCAGCGTCCCAAGCGAAGGCTGGGTGGGCGGCGCACCCACGCCGAGGAAGCTCAGCGTCGCCTCAGCGATGATCGCCAGCGCAAGCGAGATCGTCGCGATGACCAGTACCGGTGACAGCGCATTGGGCAGAATGTGCCGGATCATGATCGCCCACGGGCTGCGCCCGATCAGCTGCGCGGCTGCGACGTAATCCTTGCTCTTCTCGACCAGTGTCGCCCCACGCACCACGCGTGCGAACTGGACCCAGTCGCTAAGCCCGATCGCCAGGATCAGCACCCATATCGCCATCTGGTCCCGGTACTCGACCGGCGTAAAGCCCTTGGCCACGCCGAAGATCAGCATCGCCACCAGGATCGACGGAAAGGTCAGCTGCACATCGGCGATCCGCATGATGATGGTCTCGGTCCAGCCTCCGAAATAGCCCGACAACAACCCCAGCACGATCCCCAGCACCATCGCGAACAGAACCGCCGAGAACCCGACAAACAGAGAAACCCGCATGCCGTAGAGAATGGTCGAGAACACGTCCCGCCCCTGGTCGTCGGTACCCATCAGGAAGGTGCTGCCGGTGAACGCGTTCGGCTCCATCGGCGGAGTGAACCCGTCCATCAGGTTCAGGCTCGCCGGATCGAACGGGTTCGTGGGCGCGATCAGCGGCGCAAGAACCGATGACAGAACCAAAAGACAGACGACCGCGAACGACACCATGGCCACCGGAGACCGCCGGAAAGAGTAGTAGAAATCGCTGTCCCGGAACCGCGCCCAGCGCCCTTTTTCGACGGGCTTCGAGTCGATCGGCCTCGATGCATCGCTCATCAGTGACCTCCCGCCCGGTCGACTCGAAGCCTCGGATCAATAAGGACATATAGGATATCGACGATCAGGTTGATGCCCACGAACATGACCGAGATCAGCATCAGGTAGGCCGCCATGACCGGGATATCGACGAACTGGATCGCGTTGATGAACAACAGCCCCACCCCGGGCCACTGAAACACCGTTTCGGTGATGATCGCAAAGGCGATGATCGCGCCCAACTGCAACCCGATCACGGTGACCACCGGCACCATCGTGTTCTTCAACGCATGCCGGAAATGCACCACCCTGTCCCGCAGTCCGCGCGCGCGGGCGAAGCGGATATAGTCCTGCCGCAGCACCTCCAGCATCTCCGACCTGACCAACCGCATGATCAGCGTCATCTGGTACAGCCCAAGCGTGATCGACGGCAGGATCAGCGCCTTCAGCCCGCTCTCGGTCAGGAAGCCGGTCGTCCACCACCCGCCTAGCGCTACCGTCTCGCCCCTCCCGAACGATGGCAGCCAGCCAAGTTCGACCGAGAACAGGTAGATCAGCAAAATCCCGATCAGGAAGGTCGGCAGCGACACGCCGATCAGCGAGGTCGCCATGATGATATGTGCCGTCGCACCATTGCGCCGGATCGCGGTGAATACCCCAAGCGCGATGCCGAACAGAATCGCCAGAATTCCGGAGACAGCCGCAAGTTCCAGCGTCGCCGGAGCGCGCTCCAACAGGATCTCCGCCACCGGCCGGCCCTGTCGATAGCTTACCCCGAAATTGCCCTGCAAGGCGCCTTCCAAGAACTTGAAATACTGGATGGGAAACGGCTGATCGAGGCCAAGCTGGGCGCGCAGGCGCTCCACATCCTCCATCGTCCGCTCCTGCCCCAGAAGGTTGTCGATCGGGTCGCCGACGAAACGGAACATGGAAAAGGCAACCAGCCCCACGACCAGTAGGACGAGGATAGACTGCCCGATCCGTCGGATGATGAAGGCAAGCATCTACGACAACCGTTGTAATTTGATCAGTTCACCGTCACCCAGCGCAGGATGAAGAAGTTATCCGGCCGCTGCGTCAGCTCGATATTGTCGCGCGTGCCCCAGACCAAGGGCTGGACGTAAAGCGGAACATAGGCCACGTCCGCCTGATAAAGCGCGGTGACCTCGTCCAGCATCGCCTGCCGCTTGCCGGCATCGATCTCGGCCAGGATCATCGGCAAAAGCTCGTCCAGCCGCGCGTTGGAATAACCGCCGAAGTTCCACGAGCCCAGGCGCTTTTCCTCGTTTGGCGTGGAGGCCAGGAAACGCAGCGGATGCTCGTGATCCAGCGATCCGCCGGGAGACCAGCCAAGAAGATACATGTCGAAATTGTCCGCGCGCAGCTCCGGCCAGTAATTGGCGACCGGCATCGCGTCCAGATCGGCAGTGATCCTCACCTGAGCCAGCATCCCCGTGATCGCCTGGCAAACGGATTCGTCGTTTGGATAGCGGTCGTTGGTGCATTTCAGCCCGAACCCGAAACCGTCGGCATAGCCCGCCTCGGCCAGCAGCGCGCGGGCCGCATCGGGATCATGGGCCGGGCGCTCCGCGTTGGCCGCTGAAAACCCGCTCAGCGCCGGCGGCACAAGCTGGCTCGCTGGCTCGGCGCTGCCGCGCCAGATCGTCTGCAAGATCGCGTCGACATTGATCGCCTTCGCCACCGCTTCGCGCACGCGCACATCGCGGAACGGGTTCGGCGCACCAGCGCTGGCACCATACTTTAGGGTTTCCGCCTCATGCGAGAAGCCAAGCATGATGATCCGGGTCTCCACGCCCTGGATCACACGCACGCCGTCCGTCGCCGACAGACGCGCTGCATCCTGGATCGGAACCGGCTCTACGAAATCGACATCCCCCGAAAGCAAGGCCGCAACCGCCGTCGCCGGGTTCTGGATCGGCGTGAAGATCGCGCGCGTGATGTTGTGCTCCGCTTCGCCCCACCATGCCTCGTTCGGCACAAGCGTCGTGGTCAGTCCCGGCTGGCGATCCTCCAGCCTGAACGCGCCCGTTCCATTCACGTTCAGCGTCGCGAAATTCCCGGTTTCCTTGTCGGGCCGCTCGGCATTGTTCGCCTCGGCCCAGCCCCTGTCCATGATCATCCAATTCGCGATCGAAGCGGGGAACAGCGGGTTGGGCGCGTTGGTGTAGAATTCAACCGTGTAATCGTCCACGACCCGAATTTCCGTGACCGGAGAAAACCAGCTTCGAACATCCGAGCTTTCGTCGGAGGCGCGCTCGTAGGAGAACAGCACGTCATCGGCGTCGAAAACAGCGCCGTCATGGAAGGTCACGCCCTGGCGCAGCTTGAAACGCCAGCCATCGCCAGCGCCGATCGGTTCCCAGCTTTCGGCCAGCGAGGGCTCGATCTTCATGTCCTTCGACATGCGCACAAGCCCGTCATAGACATTGCTCAGAAAGCCCAGAACCGGGGCCGAACTGACGGCATGCGGATCCATGGTCTGCGGATCGGTCTGGCCCGCCCAGCGGAATTCCTCGGCGACGGCAGGCACAGCAAGTGCCGCACTCATCGCGATTGCGCATGTCAGTCTAAGCATCTGGATAATCTCCCCGGCAGGGTTGCAGTTCACCTCACGCAACGTTGGGCAAGGTATGAAGCCATGAGGCTGGAACATGAAACAGGCCGGCCCCGCGCGGGACCGGCCTGACACCGGCAATGCCAGTCAGTTCATGGTGAAATACTTCACCTTCGGTTGATCCTCGGGATCGACGTCGATCCCGACACCGTCCGCCATCCCCCAGTTCAGGACCTGGTGATGGATCGGGATATAGAGAACCTCGTCCTGCACGACGCGCCAGATATCCGCGATATCCGCTCTCCGTGACTCAAGGTCCGTGTTCGACGCCAGCGACTTGATCTTCGCGTCCAGCTCGTCGTTGTCGAAACCGGTGCCATTCCAGGTGCCGATATCGCTCTCGCGGCCATGCACCAGGAAGTTGAAGATGTACTCGGAATCGTACGTCGGCACGCCCCAGCCCAGCAAGTAGAAATCGGTCTTCCCGTCGGTGATCAGCGGGAAATGCTGCGCCTTGGATTTGGCGTCTAGGTTCACCGTAACGCCGATCTGGCCCAGCATGCCGACAGCTGCCTGGCAGATCGCCTCATCGTTGATATAGCGATCGTTCGGGCAATCCAGCCGGATCGAGAACCCGTCACCGTAGCCGGCTTCGGCCATCAGCGCCTTGGCGCCCTCGATGTCGGTCGTGCTCTCGCTATCCATCGCTTCGGTCCAGCCGTTGACGAAAGGCGGCGCGATCATGCCCGCAGGCTGCGACTGACCGCGCATGACGACCTGCTGGATGGCGTCGCGGTTGATCGCCATCGACATGGCCTTGCGGACGCGCACATCCGCCAGCGGGTTCTTGCCGTCGACATTGTCGGCTTCGAGATCCTCGGCGCCCTGGTTCATCCCGAAGAAGATGACCCGGTTCTGCGGCGCTTGCTTGACGACCAGACCATCGGCGGCATCGACGCGGGCAAGATCCTGAACCGGCATGTCCTGCAGGAAGTTCACCTCGCCCGACAACAGCGCCGCCACCCGCGTCGCCGCGTTCTGGATGGGCGTGTAGACGATCTCGGTCACTTCCATCGGGAACATGTCGCGTCCCCAATAGCCGTCGTTCCGCGTCATCACGGTCTTCACGTCGGGCTCGCGGCTGACCAGCTTGTAGGGGCCGGTGCCGTTAGCATTCGTGGTCGCGAAGGTGATCTCGCCACCCTCGAAATCCTGCACGTTGACCGTGTTGTTCGCCTCGGTCCAGCCCTTGTCCATGATGAAGAGGTTGGTCAGGTTCGAGGGCAGAATCGGGTTCGGCCCGTCGGTGACGATCTCGATCGTGTGGTCGTCTACCGCGCGCACCTCGGTGATCGAGCCGATCAGCTCTTTCATGTCCGAGTTCGGCTGTTTCGCACGCTCGAAGCTGAAGACCACGTCTTCCGCCGTGAAGTCAGCTCCATCGTGGAACTTCACACCCTGGCGCAGATTGAAGACCCAGACATTCGGATCCTCTGCGCTCGGCGCCCAGTCCGTCGCCAGTGCAGGCTCGAAAGCGCCCGTCGTGTCACGGATGATCAGAGGCTCATACATCTGGTGGCGGATCGTGTGACTCGGACCCTCGTTCTGCGAATGAGGGTCAAGGGTCAGGGCGTCGCCGGCCCGCGCCCAGCGCAATGTCTCGGCATAAGACGGAACCGCAATCAATGCGGCCACAGACGCCAATGCGACTTTCTTTACGATGCTCATGAATTCTCCCAGTCGGCTTTTTTTGTGATGCACCACTTTTCGACAAACCGGGACAAACCACAAGGCCGACAAGCGCTTTCCCGACAATAAACGTCAAGAAATGCCCCAGGCTCCCTGAGCCATGCTCAAGCGGAACCTTCTATGCCTCGGCCAGAAGCGGCACCGATTCCCGAACTTCCAGAAAAGCCCAGATCGCACGCGTCGCCCGTTCGAACGCCCCTTGTTCCGGAACAACCGGACGGTCAGGTCGACCACCCAGTCCGGCTCGACGTCGCCTAATGGCTGCTTCTCACAGTAGCGGACGTTCGCAGAAATTTGGGTAATGACCGAGTTGCGGGACTTTGCTGCCGTTGAAACTGCTCGAGCGAACGGCTGCTATTGAGTTTCGGTGGTTCAGTGCGCTCTCAGCATGCAGGTCGCACCACGGCCCGCCGCATACATTTGCTCTGGCGTTGCCCTTGCCCGGAGCAGCGCTGAGATACCCACCACCGCGTTCACAAAATGAGCGGCAAGGTCATCAAGACTCGCGTCTTCGGTGACATCACCATCTCTTCGGGCATTCTCTAAAGCGTTTCGAAACCCCTTAGTTAGTCTGTTGAGATAGGCATCGACATACTTCGCACTCCCCGGGTCCAGTGCGGCCCGTTCAACGGCTGTATTAGCCATGAGACAGCCAAGACCACGGAACTTCGACTCACTGGCAGATGCATAGCCGAGGAAGGCATCACGGATGGTCTGCGCGTTGGCTTCAGGCGCTTCAATTGGCGCCAGCACGCGGGACAAGTTGATCTCGCTGTAGCGATCAAGAGCGGCTTCGAAGAGTTCCTGCTTGGACCCGAACTCAGCATACATGCTTTTTCGGTTCATCCCCAGTTCATCAACGAGTTCAGCGGTGCTGGTCGCCGAATACCCCTGCCGCCGAAACAGTTCGATGGCGCGGTCAAGAACCTCTTCGCGATTGTATCCTTTTGGGCTGGGCATCGGCGTCCTCAAGAATGCTTATTGACTCCATGGTAATCGATCAGTTACCTATGTCAAGGTAATCGATCAGTTACCATACTGGAACTGACCACTAGGAACCAAAACCGGAGAGAGATCATGGACACGAACGCAATCACAGTCGTCTACAAATGGACCGCAAAGCCGGGGCAGCTTGACGTGCTCAAAGGCATCTATGACGGCGTAACCGACGCCATGCAGGCGAATGAGCCCGGCGCTCTGGAAGTGCAGATCTATGTGTCGGAAGATGAAAACGCGCTTTATGTGCGCGACGTCTTTGCTGATGCGGGTGCACTGGGCTTTCACCTGAGCGAAACGGCGGGCCCGCATTTCCCAAGCCTTCTCGAAGTCGCAACGCCGGGTGCCTTTCTCTTCTTCGGCGATGTCCCGGCAGAGATGCAGCAGGCGGCCAAAGCCATGGGGCTCGCTGCCGAATTCGCCTGCCACAGAGTTGGCTTCAACCGCTGAACCAAACGACGACCAAACCCAAAAGGATAGACCAATGACCTTCCCAAACCTGAAATTGACCGCCGCCGCTGCAATAATCGCTGTGATGGGTGCGCCTGCAATGGCCGAAAACGGTTCTGAAATCGCACTCACCTACGTTTGGACAGCGCACGAAGGGCAAGAGGAGCGGCTTGTCGCCACCTATGGAGCCGTCGGCGAGATACTTGAAGCCAATGAGCCCGGCTGTCTAGCCCCCTGTGTATGGGCCACTGATCAGGGGTTTCTCTAATAGGGTTTCAGGAACGGGCGGGCGCATGTTGAGTGCCTGATGCGGCCGGGTGTGATTGTACTGCCTGAGCCAGTGATTGATGACGATCTGAGC